>CALGKV010000043.1 GCA_937930465.1 Methanosuratincolales archaeon
TCCTTGGGCACAGACATCTCAACCACAACAGGTCCGTCTGCGCCCTCTATAGCACCGACTACGTCCTTCGGAGACCCTGCCCTCACAGCCTCAATGCCATGCGACTCCGCTAGCCGCACGTAGTCTGGAGGGGAATTGTAGTCAACTCCAATGGTCCTCCCGTATACGGACTCCTGGAGCTGCCTGATCAGCCCGAGAGCCCCATTGTTGAATACGCAGACTGTGACCGCTATGCCGTTCTCTTTCATTGTGGAGAGCTCGGGGGCTGCCATCTGGAACCCGCCATCGCCGACAACGGCAATGACCCGCTTGTTTGGAAGGGCGACCTTCGCCCCCATCGCAGCCGGGATTGCGAAGCCCATAGCCGAGAGGTTCCCAGAGAAGATGACCCCACGAGGGTGGGTAACCCTAATAGCCTGCATCGCCCATATCGTGTGCTGCCCGATGTCGACTGCGAAGACGGCGTCCCTGAAGTGGGCGATCGCCTTTGCATATTCCTGAGCTCTCCCGTCGGCAGCGGCGGTCGCACTGACCGCCGGCGACCACACCTGGCGCGGCGCAAACCTCACCTTCGGAAGCAGCGCCTCCACGAATGCACCGACGTCTGATCTCACCCTTACAGATGCAAGCGGGGAGAAGTTCCTAGGCTCTATATCCACCTGGACGGCTTGGCACCTGAGCTTCTGTCCAACTATCGTCATATTCGTTAGCCTGCACCCGAGCGAGATGAGCAGGTCGCACTGCTCGAGCGCCCTGCTTGCGACCTCCAGCCCCCTCCTTCCGGCCGGGCCTAGGACGCGTGGATCATCCTCCGGCACAGCCCCCCTTCCCATGTAGGATGAGACGATGGGGGCGCCTATAGCGGACGAGAGAGCCAAGATGCCTTCAGAGCACCCCGAAAGCAATGCCCCCCTGCCCACCAGGATCAGCGGGGCCGCGGATTTCTCTATCTGTAGCAAGGCCGAAGAGAGCTCCGCCGGGTCGGGCTCGCACTTCGATACTGCCGGCAAATATCCCTTATCTGACGAGGGCATCCTCTGGACGTCGCCCGGCAGGGCAATGTGAACCGGCCCAGGGCACCCCTCAATGGACGTGCGGTACGCCTCTGCGACGGCATCATAGGCACCGGCAGGATCCCCGATCAGCACGGACGACTTTGTCACAGGTCTGAAGATTCCCTGGATATCCAGGTCTTCGACCCACCCACGCCCAATCTCGTCACTGGGGACATGACCAGTAACGACGATCACCGGCGAGTGGTCCTTGTATGGGGCGGCTGTGCCGGCAGCAGCGTTGACTGCACCAGGTCCTGCTGTCGCAATGCAGAGACCAAGACCACCGGCTGCCCTCGCGTAACCGTCGGCAGCATAGACGGCGTTCTGCTCGTGGCGCACTAGGAAGTGTTTTATCCCAGAATCGAGAAGTGCATCGTAAAGGGGAAGGGACCACATGCCCGGCATCCCAAATGCCGCGCGCGCCCCAAACCTCTCGAGGGCATTCATGACAACCTGGGATGCGTTTAGGCCACTTCCCAAGCCAATCACTTCTGGTCCCGCTTTGCATGTGCCTTGTAGTACTCGACCAGACCGCCGCTCCTCAGTATGTCCTGCAGGAAGGGGGGCAGCGGTGCAGATTTGACCTCGCCCTTCGGGGTACGCACTACACCCCTATCGAGGTCTATTTCGATCACGTCCCCTTCCTCCACCATCCCGCTGATCCCCTTTGCCTCGATAAGCGGAAGCCCGTTGTTTATTGCGTTCCTGAAGAAGATCCTGGCGAAACTCTCAGCCACTACGGCTGCCACGCCCGCCCACTTAATCGCCAGGGCTGCCTGCTCCCTGCTGGAGCCGCACCCGAAGTTCTTGCCCGCCACGATTATGTCGCCCGGATTGACCTTTGAGCTGAACTGGGGGTCGACCCCCTCCAGCACATGCTTCGGCCAGACGGATTGGTCCACTGACCGCAGGTACTTTGCAGGTATTATGACGTCAGTGTCAATGTCGTTCCCGAATTTCCAAACCCTTCCCCTGATCATCTCAGAAACCTCCTTGGGTCGGTTATCTTTCCCTCCACAGCAGAAGCCGCAACTGTCTGCGGCGAAGCAAGGTAGACCGACGAACTCCTAGCGCCCATCCTGCCTATGAAGTTCCTGTTTGAGGTCGATACCGCGACTTCGTTCTCCCCGATGACCCCCATATGGACACCCAGGCAGGGGCCACACCCGGTCACCCCCACCATAGCTCCAGCCTCCAAGAATATGTCGAGCAGCCCATCCCTCTGTGCCTTCATGTGGACTGCCTTGGAAGCAGGCACGACTATCATCCGGGTGTCCTGATGGACTCTCTTCCCCTTGAGTATCCGGGCAGCCTCGTAGAGGTCCTCGTACCTCCCGTTTGTGCAGGAGCCCAAGAAGGCCTGGTCAACGTGCACGCCCTCAACCTCTCTTATTGGCCTGACATTTGCGACGCTCCCTGGGCAGGCAACGCATGAATCCAGCGAGCCGGCATCGACCTCGATTTTTTCATGAGCGGCGCCTGGGTCTGTTCTGAAGCGTTTGCCGTCCCTGCCGAGGAATGCAACTGTCTTCTCGTCAGCTTCTATGAAGCCCGTCTTGGCCCCCATCTCGACTGCCATGTTGGACATCGTCATCCTTGATGATTGGGACATTTCCCGAACCGCTTCGCCTGCGAACTCGAGCGCCTTGTATGTCGCCCCATCAGTCCCTATGATCCTAGTAATCTCAAGTATAAGGTCCTTCGAGGAGACAGCCTCGCGGAGGACGCCGCTGCATTCGACCCTGATCGTCTCAGGCACCTTCATCCAGGTTTTCCCGGTTGCGAGTATGAATGCCAGGTCGGTCGCCCCAACCCCCGTCGAGAAGAGCCCGAAGCACCCCAAAGTGCAGGTGTGTGAGTCGGCGCCGAATACGACCATCCCCGGCGCCACATACCCTTTCTCCGGCACGACTTGGTGGCATATGCCCTCCCCCATGTCGTGAAACTTCTTCAGACCCTGCTCCCTCGCGAACTTCCTCACCCTAGCCTGCAGGGTGGCAGCCTGGTCGCTGTAGGGCGGGACAGAGTGATCGAAGACAATGCTGAAATTATCCGGATCCTTTATCCTTTCGACCCCCATCCGCTTAAGGGCTTCGATGACCAAGACTCCGGTCCCGTCGTGGCAGTAGGCAAAGTCTACGGGGCACTCGACGAACTCCCCTGCAGAGACGCTCCTGCCGACCTTGTCAGATATGATCTTCTCTACCGCTGTGGTCGCCATATTTGCATTCACGATCCTTGCCTTCTTATCCAAACCGAATATTTTTATCTGTTTAGGAAACCAATGGAGCGGACAGCCTTCTTCATGTGAATAATTTCAGCCTAAGCTTTGTTAGGTCCTCTTTTATCTCGAACCGTTTGTTCATGCCCTTTAATATCTCCTCTAGAAATGTCCTTACGAATCGCTTTATTTCAGGCGAGCCGAAGACCAAGACGTAGCCCTCTTGACCCATGGAAATCCTGAAGAAGTTGCATGCCTCAAGCCGCGCAAGTATCTGGTCGATTCCCATTCCCCGGAATTGCTCCGCATGATTAGCTGCTACAGCCTTATGTGACTCAAGCCAGCTAGAAGGGGACTCCGATCCTTCAGCAATCTTCAGCAAAACCAAAAAA
>CALGKV010000044.1 GCA_937930465.1 Methanosuratincolales archaeon
ATACCCGTAGTTCGCCGGAAGGACCGATTCCTGCTCCGCAATGACGGCGTGCCTCTCCGGAAGGGGGACCATCTTCGAGGCTACATAACTGCAAGTGGGGGAATAAAGCATGGAGCCGTCGCACCTCAGCTCAAAGCCAGGAGGATGTCCCTCTCGTGCAAGGAGCTTAGTCCTGACCCCGCCTGCTATGCAGATTCCTGCGCCGGTCGAGCCTGACCTGATTGGATCTTCTGCCCTGAAAATCGTGAAGAAACCTGTGATGTGTGCAGGAGCGTACCCCTCGCCAATAAACGTCTTTCCTGAGTTCAGCATTTCCCAGCCCTCCTCAGATACAAGTCGAGCACCTGGCTGGCGACTTCCCTTTTCGACTTCAGCGGCACGTGGAAAGTCGAACCATCGGGGAATGCCACATATGTTTCGTTTGTCTCGGACATGAAGCCCCTGCCTGGAAGGGAGAGATCATTGGCGACAATCATGTCACACCCGGAGTCGCAGAGCCTTTTGAGAGCCCTTGACACCAGCTCATCCTTTGCGAGCCCATATTCAGCCTTGAATCCGACCACAAAAGTACCTGGGGAAATCCGCTTTGCTTCCGCAAGGATCTTTGGAACTGGGACGAGCCTTATGTCAACTGGGGCGTCGCTCGAGATTTTCCCTTCGAATGTCCTTTCGAACTCAAAGTCCAGGGGGGCCGCTGCCATCACGAAGAGGTCGCAAGCAGAGGATGAAAGCTCATTAATAACAGCCTCCCTCATCTCGCGGGTGGTCTCCACTGCTACCACCTTCGCATTCACCTTGGGAGGCTCCACAGGCCCGGTTATTAGAGTGACCTCTGCGCCCCTGGCAGCAGCCTCAGCCGCAAACGCAGCCCCCATCTTTCCGGAGCTTAAGTTTGTCAGGAACCGTATGCGATCCATATGGGTGCGCGTCGGTCCCGAGGTCACGACGACCCTCAATCCAGACATGTCCTTCGGGCGTAGGGCGGCGATCGTCTCCTCGACTATGGTATTCCAATCAATGATCTTAGCCTTCCCCTCAGATACTTCTGGTAGCAGAACCCGGATGCCCATTGATTGGAGCTTCTTGATGTTATCCAAAACTGCTGGGTGGCGGTACATGCTCGCATGCATCGCGGGCGCAACAATAACTTGTATGCCGGAGCCTAAAGCCGTAGTCGCAAGGGATGTGACTGGCGTGTCGTCTATGCCAGCCGCTATCTTTCCGATAGTATTGGCGGTGGCAGGTGCGATAAGCACAAGGGCAGCACTGCCCTCGCCGCCGCATCCAAGCGCCACATGCTCTATCCCACCGGTGAGCCTGGTGACGACAGGGTTCCCTGTCGCCCATTCCATCAGGTCGGGGGAGATCAGTTGCTGGGCAGCACGCGTCATCACTGTCCAGACGTCCCCTCCATGTCGCATGAGCTCCCTGGCGATCTCGGGCGCCTTTATGCAAGCTACGCTACCGCAGACCCCCAGCGCTATTCGCTTCCCAGCGATGAGCCCGCTCTTTGTTCCGGTTATGTCCTTGGAGGGGTGAATGTTAGACACCGGCTACACTTCATGAGGGGGCTATATATGTAATTTATGCATGTACAGCGCATAAATGATAATTTTTCGATAATTTACATACATAACATATTTCAGCGAACCAATAAGAATAATAAATCCTAACTAGAGACTAATCTGACGGTGTTGCCGCTTGTACAGGGAGTTCTTCTCCAAGAGAAACTTGTCTTATCTTGCTGCCTTTTTCACCATATTCCTTACGAGTGGCGGGATCTATCTGATTGTAATGGAGCCAGGAGCAATGGTCTCGACAGGAACCGGGACGAGTTTCCTGGTCAGGTCGAGTAGCAGTCAGACCTCGACAGAGTTCTTTGTGGTATTCTTCCTCACGATCACCGGCATGATTGGTTTTTCCCTCTTGGAGAAGTCGCTTCACAGGTCATTTGATCTTGAGGGGGCGAAGCTCAAGTTCTTTGGGGGAGTGTCCCTGATCATTATCGCAGCGATACTGCTCGAGTACCTGCTGAGGGCGAAACTCTACTAATAGGGTTCGATTCACCACGGGTACTTTTTAAGACCTAACCTGTAAGCTATGTAATTGGTCGCCAAGTGGATCGGCGGGGTAACTGCCGCTATGAATATGACCTGTTCTATAGTGACCTGGTAAACAGGGTAGAGGAAGAGCAAAGCCCCTGCCACAAAGTCTAGCTGGTCTAGCAGAGGTGCAGGCTGGCCCCTCTCGATGCCAACCCTGCGCTTTACAAATGCCCCAATGAGATCCCCCGAGAGGGCACCGAGTGCGAGCAGGAACGAGTGGAGGGGGTATCCGAAAAAGGCTCCAGCCAGGGTTCCCAGAGATAGCCCCGCCAAGAACCCCTCAAAGGTCTTTCCGTCACCAAGCACCCGACGCCCGTCTCCCATCGACTTCCCAAAATCCATGGGGTGGCGACCCCTTGCCAGAACCGGAGCTGAGTTTGCTATGAATGCAGGCATGATCACCACGAACGAGGAGAATGCAAGTTCAAGTATGTCAGTCATTTAGGCTACCCATTCCGGAGAAACCTCTTGATGAAAGCCTTATTAATGCCTCACGCCGAGGAGGCGGTTTCAGCAGGGATGCCCTCCTGACGTCCCCGTGGATGCGCTCTAGCCTGATCACCTTGTCGGACCAGTAGGTAAGGATCGCGGAGGCAACGGGCACGCCCCCGCTACCGTCAGGGACGTCCTTAACCTCCCCAGTAATCAGTACTGCCAAGTCTCTCCTTCCAGCCAAGTCCTTCAATATCGCAAGTTGCCTGTTGAGGATCTTGTTGGCAATTATATTTTCATCGTATTCCCCGAGCTCAACCCTGTACATGCCGGTTGCAGAGTCCAGTGCAAGGAAGGAGGTGTCTGGCGGCATACTGGTCTCAAGCGTCTCCACTACCGAGTCCTGCTCCTCGAAACTCTTCACCTCGACGATCCATATCCTCTCGCTCAGCAGCCGCCAGTTCTCGCCAGAGATCTCGGAAAGGCGGCGCAGGGGCAGGCGACCCTCGGAGTAGATTATGACGCTACCCGATCCGGAAGAGGCGGATGAGACGGCAGCCTGGAAGGCAAGGGAGGTCTTGCCAGCCCCCCGCTCGCCAAAGGCGAGCATTATCTCGCCTGGCTTCAGCCCCCCATCAAGGAGCTGGTCGAGCGCATCGCAGCCGGTTGGAAGAATGCCTCTCCGAATCAGCTCTTTTCACCCCTTCAGTTCAACCTTTGAATTCTGTCTCATTTCTCTTTTGACGCTTTCCCTTTCCGCTCCAAGACTAGTCCGAGAGGGGGTCAGTTTGGATTGCATAAGTTCATTGAACGAGATTTTTTGGTCGGGCAATTCAAGATCCGGCGCGCCTGCTGGCACCCCTGTAGAAGTTGCCGATCAGGTGCGAAAGGACGCCCTCGCGGTCCTCTACGGTAACGATGCGCTCCCTGATCCAGGTTGGAAGGAGACGGCGCAGGTACGGGGATGCGAAACGGTAGTCCATGAATACGATCACTCCCCTGTCCTCCAGGTTCCTGAAGGGCCTGCCGGCTGCCTGCGAGGCCTTCCTCATCGCGGGTATGGTGTACGCATACTCCCTTCCCCTTCCTGGGAAGATGGACTCATAGTAGCTTATCTGGGCATTTACCTTGGCTGTGGGCTTCGGGTAAGGTACTCCGACTATAACTACGGAGTTCATCTCGTCCCCAGGATAGTCTTCCCCCTCGCTGAATCTCCCTCCGGTGACCCCGAGAAGGACTGCGCCGCCAGAGCGGGCCATAGACTTGTACTCATCAATAAGCCGGTCCTGGTCGAGTGACCTGACCTTCTGCTGCTCCACATAGAGGGGCCTTTCGACTGCTGATTCAATCCCAGCATCGATAAGACCCTCCATCACGCCGTATGATGAGCAGAAAATGCCTGTGTTCCCCGGGGTGTTCGAGACTACCTCAGATATCTTTGACACCATCAGCGAGTAGGATTCCTTGCCGCGCTGGTCGTAGAGCGTCGAGACCCCGCGGCAGACCAGGACAAGCGTCTGTTCCCTGCTGAACGGCGAGGGGAGGTTGGTCTTGACTGCTGATCCGGGCAGACCCATCACAGAGGCATACGCATCCATGTCTTCTAGCGTCCCGGACATGCTCACTGTTGCGGCTGCTGTGTTTATCAACTCGGAGGTCGAGGTCCTCGGGTCGAGGGAGACGATCTCGATAGTCTTGGATCCCTCCCCCTCTTCGCTGTGCACTATGTGGACGAACTCTTTCCTGCCCGAGGTCTCATAGGCCCTGAGGAAGAACTCGCCGAGGCGGTGGATGTAGGATCTTGGGATCCGCCCCTTGGATAGGAGATCAACCTTGATCCTCTCCCCGAACTCGTGGACTTCCTCAAGGAAGATGGGCAAGGACTCGCTTACCCTCGCTGACTTCAGCGCCTGCTCAGCGACCGATCTCAGGTCTACCACGTGCTCGCCGAAGCCCTTTCCTTCGACTATAGATAGCACTGACTCGGCAAACCTAACGACGTCGGCCTTGCCGTAGTTGTCAGCCTCCCTCGAGCAGAGCACGATAGAGTTGACCGAGATCCTGTCGCTCTCGTACTCATTCACGGTCTCAGGCAGGTTGTGCGCCTCGTCAAGTATCACAACGTATTGGGAAATGGCTTGACCCAGGCGCTTCACAAAGGTGTCCCTGATCTCCTTATTGAAGAGGTAGGCGTAGCTCAGTGCCACAACATCCATGTGCGGGAGTATCAGCGTGGTCATCTCGTAGGGGCAGAGCTCGCTCCCCTTGGAATGGGAGATCAGGTCGAAGGCAGCTGTGGGGGACTCGAGGAACTCCTCGATCAGGTACTTAACCGTCTTTCCCTCTTCCTCGATGTTCTCGTGGTAAGGGCACTTCCTGCTCTTTATCAGATCCGAGCAGAGCTCCGAGACAGTCCTCGGATCCCTGGAAAGGCGGAGGACAGCATCGTTGACGCACATCTCTGACCTCCCCCTGATGGAGATCCCAGATACCCTCTCCTTCTTGTTTATCTCCTGGAGTTCCTCTATCACCCTGTCAAGCTCCTTGTAAGTCCTTGCGGCGTAAAGTATCCGGAGCCCCGCGGGCTTGCATGCCTGGAGGGCGCCGGCAAGCGATCCTGCGGTCTTACCAAGACCGCTTGCACCGTCCACTACCGCATGCGAGCGCTTCTCAATGGCCTCGGATACTACCCTAAGCAGTACCTCCTGGTTCGGCTTGAATGATGGATAAGGGAAGTATCGCCACTCGGACATCAACGGGGGTTGCTCCAAGCGATATGAACGATCGGGGCAATTTAACACTGTCGGATACAAATCCTGCACTTGGCGAGGGCTTCAGAATGCTGAGAAAACTAAGCGCCTTTTCGGGTAAAAGCAACGGATTGCGAAAGGAACGGTAAATTGAATGGGAAAAGCAGGATAGACCCGCAGCAGGCTGCAAAAAGGATTTAGCCTCTCCATGCCGATTAATATTGTCCTCGGAGGTCAATTTTTTGAGTCTCAGAGAGTTCATAGAAGCGGAAAGAGCGATTGGCGGCGCAGTACTCGAAATTGAGCAAGATGTGTCGACTGAGTATGAGGCTGCAGCGTTAATAAGAAAGCATGATGGGGGACCAGCACTCATATTCAGAAAACTGAAAGGACATGCTCACCAAGCGGTAGCTGGCGTCTGCGGATCCCGCGACAGGATATACAGGGCAATAGGCGCAGATGGAGAGACATACTGCAGGAAGATTGCCTGGGCGGTCCAGAACCCAAAGCCGCCAGAAGTGGTAGAGACCGGGCCGGTGGCGGAGGTTAGCGAAACGCCTGATTTGGACAGGCTGCCAATATTCAAGCACTACGAGAAGGATCCCGGTAAGTACATAACTTCAGGCATCGTGGTAGCGAGGAGCGCTGACGGAAGCTTCCAGAATGCATCTGTTCACAGGATGCTGGTCCTAGGGAAGGACAGGCTGGCC
>CALGKV010000045.1 GCA_937930465.1 Methanosuratincolales archaeon
TTCAGCGCATCTGAGTTAGCAACAAAAATGGGTCTGCTGTAGGTGTTGTAAATGGGAAAGAGACAAGTTCTTCAGAGGAGAGGTCGAGGGGGATCTGTTTTCAAATCCCCTTCGTGGAGGAGGCTAGGGAGGGTTGGGTACCCTCAGATCACTGAGGAGACAGGGAGTGTAGAGTTCACGGTCAAGGATATCCTTCACGAATCAGGCAGGGCTGCCCCTGTAATGTCCGTGAAGTCGCAGTCTGGCATGAATGCGCTAATGATCGCACCCGAGGGGTGTTTTGTCGGGCAGAAGATCTACATTGGTCCCAAAGCCGCCTTGAATGTGGGCAATGTGCTGCCATTGAGCAGCGTGCCAGAGGGAACGATGGTTTGCAACATAGAGGGGAAGCCGGGCGATGGAGGGAGATACGTTAGGTCTGCTGGCGGGTATGCTACTGTCGTGTCGCACACCCCTGACGGAGTGTTGTGCCAGTTCCCATCCGGCGGGATAAAGACCTTCCCTAAGGAGTGCCGCGCGACCGTGGGCATTGTAGCCTCCGGCGGAATTGTCGAGAAGCCGGTTCTGAAGGCCGGATCGAACTACCATAAGTACAGGGCAAGATCAGTAAAGTACCCGCGCGTGAGGGGCAAGGCAATGAGCCCATACGCACATCCGCACGGCGGCGGAGCGCACCCGAAGGGAGGCAGGCCAGTCGCAAGGAACGCCCCGCCAGGGCAGAAGGTCGGGATAATCGCCTCGAGGCGCACGGGCAGGATAAAGAAGTGATATCGAGTGAAATGGAGGACTTAAAGATATGGCATACAGGGAATTCACTTACCGTGGATATACCGCGAGCCAGCTTTCGAGCATGCCGATGGACGAGTTCATCAGGCTTTTGCCAAGCAGGCAGCGCAGATCCCTTCTAAGGGGGCTTACGCCTGAACAAAGGGCTCTTTTCGAGCGGATAAGGAAGGCCAAGACATCAAAGGGCAAGAAAGTGGTCATCAGGACCCACTGCAGAGACATGATAATACTCCCTGAGATGATAGGTCTTACCATATCTGTACACAACGGCAAGGAGTTCGTCCCCGTCGAGATACTGCCAGAGATGGTGGGAAAGTATCTTGGCGAGTTCGCCGTAACGACAGCTAAGGTCACGCACGGCGCTCCGGGCCTGAAGGCCACGAGGAGCTCTATGTTCATCCCGCTCAAGTGATTTTTTCCTTTTTGCTCAGGGACCCAACTCCCCCTTCCATTTTTTGTGAAAAACTTTTTATAGCCCCCCCAAGTTGTAAACTGTGCAATCTGAACTATGATAGAGGTTGGAAGTGTTCCCGATGCCTGAATGGGGATATTCAATGGTCGAAATTGACCCTGACCGGATGGCTAAAGCCAGTGGTAGGGATCTGAGGATCTCGCCTAAGGAGGCCAGGGAGATCTGTGCTACAATCAAGAACATGCGCCTTGACGATGCAATAAGCTATCTTGAGCGCGTGACCCAGAAGAAGGAGGGCATTCCATACAGGAGGTTCAACTCGAATGTCCCTCACCACTCAGAGATCGCGGCTAGATGGGGTATCCCGTCAGGCAGGTATCCTGTAAAGGCGTCTTCAGAGATCATAAAAATTCTAAAGAACGCCAAAGCGAACGCGGAGAACAAAGGTCTTGACAGCGAACGCCTGAGGGTAGTCCATGCCTGCGCGCAGGCAGGTCTGCGAATGAGGAATTACATCCCGAGGGCATTCGGCCGTGCCACGCCGTTCTACCATCCGCTTACCCACGTTGAGATTGTAGTCGAGGAGGAAGCCTGAGTTTGAGCGTCATGAATTTTTTCATTGGTAAACTCTCTAAGAATATGATCATAGACAATTACCTTAGGACTGAGCTGAAAAGGGCTGGTTATGCTGGGGTTGAATTCCAGAAGACTCCGCTCGGCAACCGTGTTGTGATCTACGCCGAGCGCCCTGGCATGGTGATAGGCAGGCAGGGGGCAACCATCAGAGAGCTCGCTCAAGTCATCGAGTCAAAGTACCAGCTTGAGAGCCCCCAAATTGCCGTCATACCCGTCCAGAATCCTGAGCTAAACGCAAGGATCATGGCTGGCAGGGTCGCCTCTGCCCTCGAGAGGGGGATACACTTCAGGAGGGCAGCATTCATCGCGCTCAGGCAGATAATGGAGTCAGGCGCGCGCGGCGCTGAGATAGTCATCAGGGGGAAGCTATCCACAGAGAGGGCTAGGTATGAAAAGTTCAAGTCGGGTGCCGTGTTGAAAGCAGGGGAGCCCAGGAAATATGCTGTGGACCACGCGGTCACACATGTCCAGCTGAAGCCTGGGATGTTCGGCATACAGGTGAGCATATACCTCCCGATCAACACGATCGATGACATCCACATAACAGAGCCAAAGCAAGCTGCAGCGGAGTGAGTGGTTCAAATGGCTATTTTCAGGATTAACGAGATCAGGAAGATGCCCAAGGAGGAGAGGAAATCCAAGCTCAGTGAGCTCAAAGTCGAGCTCTCGAAGCTAATGACCGCAAAGGCGATGGGCGGGTCTTTGGAGAACCCCTCGAGGATACGGCTCCTGAGGAAGACCATAGCCCGCTTTCACACAGTCGAGCGGGAGGAGGTCTTGGGCATTCGCAAGGCAGAGGTTGAAAAGGAGGCACCAAAGGCATGAACGTGATGCCAGATAACATCATCTACAATGAGCTTATCGGTCTGCGGGTGAGCGTTATTGGATCAAAAGACCCGTCGCTCACGGGAGTTTCGGGGACTGTTGTAGACGAGACTGCGAATATGCTCGTGGTCTCAACCACAGGATCTGCGCGCAGGAAGATGATCCCAAAGATGATATCAAGGTTCTCTTTCTTGATTCCGGAGGAGGTCGTCGTCGAAGGAAGCGATATAGCACTGAGCCCGGAAGAGAGGCTAAAGAGGCTACAGAGGAGGCGCTGAGAGATGTCCCAGTCAGCTAAAGAGTTGAAGACAGAGTCGTGTGGGGACAAGGATTGCCCCATCCATGGGACCCTTTCCACCCGGGGCACCGTCTTGTCAGGGGTGGTAGCAAGCGACAAGATGAACAAGACAGTTGTGGTCCAGATCGACTATCTCCATTACTTCCCTAAGTACAACCGGTACGGGAAGAGGCGGCGCAAGATACATGCACACAACCCGCCTTGCATCCATGCAGCAAAGGGTGACCTAGTCAAGATAATGGAGTGCAGGCCTCTGAGCAAGACTGTTTCCTATGTGGTAGTGGAGAAGAAGGCAGGTGTCTGAGGATGGCAAAGCGAGGTAAGGGTTTAGGAGGAGGAATAACCTATAGGCCTGGGATAAGCGCAGGGCTCGAGCACGAGTCGCTGCTAAGGTGCGCCGACAACAGCGGCGCTAAGGTGCTGCAGATCATAGGGGTGCCTAGGACAAAGACCCGGATCAGGAGGGTAGCAAGCGCCACCGTAGGCGACAAGGTAATCATCTCTGTCAAGGAAGGCACACCTGAGGTGAGGCGGCAGATATTCCACGCAGTCATAATAAGACAGAGGAAGCCCTTCAGGAGGATGGACGGCACTTGGATCCAGTTTGAGGACAACGCAGGAGTCATAGTCACAGAAGAGGGAGAAACGAAAGGTACGGAGATAAGGGGGCCAGTTGCTAAGGAGGCGGCTGAGAGGTGGCCCAAGGTAGCAGGGCTTGCCTCCATGATAGTTTAGGTGAGACCAATGTCGAGCATAAAGCCAAAGAAGCAAAGGAAGATGCTGGAAGAGCCAAATTACAGGAAGAGGCAGATACGGGCACCGCTCTCGAAGGACCTCCGGTCAAAGTACGGGAAGAGGACGGTTTCCCTGAGGAAGGGTGACACTGTCCAAATCACTAGAGGGGACTACAAGGGGCATGAAGGGAAGGTATCTTCGGTCGACGCATCTGCGATGCGCATAACGGTCGAGGGGGTCAATGCGAAGAAGATGGACGGGACCACGATCCCAGTCATGATTCCCCCCTCAAAGGTAATGGTCACGAAACTGGATCTGTCTGACAAGATCAGGAAGGCTTCATTCAAGAGTGATTGAGAGGAGGATTGAAATTGGCAGGACACCTTAGAACTTATCCGGCGCCCAGGCACTGGCCTGTCGCCATAAAGGAAAGGGCATTCACGGTAAAGCCGATTCCAGGACCGCATCCGTCAGCGGAGTGCATACCCCTGGGCATACTGCTCCGGGATGTGCTCTGCAAGGTGAAGACGATCGGCGAAGCCAAGAAGGCACTCTCGGAAAAGAAGGTCTTTGTGGACGGGAGGGCAAGGACAGACTACAAATACCCTGTGGGTCTGATGGATGTCATTTACATCAAGCCCGAGGAAGAATACTTCAGGGTAGTCTCACACAAGGTCAAGAAACTGGCGCTGATGAAGATACCTGCTGAGGAGGCTTCGTTCAAGCTACTAAAGATCACTGGGAAGAGGCTGCTGAAGCAGGGCAAGCTCCAGCTTACCTTCCATGACGGAAGCACTAAGATATTCAAGGTGGAGGATCCTTTCAACATACCGCTACCGTATATGACAAACGACGTGCTCAAAATATCGCTCTCAGACGACCAGGTGCTGGACCACATACCCTTAGCTCCGGGGGCATTTGTAGTTGTGACAGGAGGGCACAACGTCGGTCAGTATGGGACCGTCTTCGAAGTGCCTGAGAGCAAATCGCCCGAAGCCCTTGCCAAAGTCTCAATAGGCGGGAACGAGACAACCGTTACGCTTAAGTACCTATTCCCGATAGGGAAGGAGAGTCCGATCATTACTGTAAATGGAGAGGTGGCATAGTTTGTCCGAGGGTGCTACCGCCGCCGCAGGCGGCGAATTGAACCCCATGCGTGAGATAAGGCTTGGCAAAGTCGTCGTCAACATGGGATTGGGTGAGGGCGGAGAGAGACTAGAGAAAGCCATGACCGTCCTCAAGTCAATAACTGGCGTGAAGCCATGCCCGAGGATGGCAAAGAAGTCCATACGTGATTTTGGGGTCAGAAAGGGAGAGAACATCGGCTGCGTAGTGACCCTCAGGGGTTCACAGGCAGAGGATTTCCTCAAACGAGCCTTCGAATCCCTGAAGAACAAGATCCGAGGGAGCTGCTTCGACGACTATGGAAACATATCCTTCGGCATCAAGGAGCACATTAACCTCCCTGGAACAAAATATGATCCTGCGCTGGGCATATTTGGGATGAACGTTTGCATAGTGCTCGAGCGCCCCGGATACCGCGTTGCCAGGAGGAAGATGCGGCTCAGCACGATCGGGATTGGGCACCGCGTGAGCAGGGATGAAGCAATGGACTACATGAAACGCCAGTTCGGAATCAGTATCGAAACGGAGGCCTGAATATGGGTAAATACCGTCAGCCAAAAGAG
>CALGKV010000046.1 GCA_937930465.1 Methanosuratincolales archaeon
GCCCAGGAGCTTTCGAAATTGGCGGTTGAGCTTGAGGGGATCGTATCAAAATTTAAGATTTGAGTTGTTTATAATAAATGCCGTAGAGGTGATAAGTTAATCCAAAAAGCTTTAAGATAATAATTATAAAATAGATATTAAAAAAACAACAAAATTTATTTAATTTAGCGAGTTTTCATGTCTATAATAGAATGTTCAATAAAGTTATATCATTCAACTAATGAAAAATTCAAAATCCTGTTAGTTCTAGGAATTGATGGGTCTTATGCCTGCCAACTAAACGGGTCAGGCGATTAGGGTTTGCCGTCTTAATGAGAAACACCCAAGCAATAATGGGCTTGGTCTGCTCGAAGTTTACCGATTCTTTCGGAATCAAGGATCTGCAAAAATCCCAAAGGTTTAAAAAATGGGTCATTCAGTAAATTTTTCATATGTTATCTCCTGAATTCGCACTTGTTCAAAATGATAATAATAGTTACGAGGTTGGACACGAGAGGGAACAAAGAACAAAAATGAAATTGCTCGCTGTAGTGCTACTGATTCTTGCATCCCTCTCGGTTTACGCAACCTACGGTTGGATTCTTGATATTGATGACAACATGCGACCATTTATGCTTATGGGGGTGCCGTCCGTTGTTGATACAGGCGCGGGAAGTGGAATCTTGCTAAGGATAAAGAGCGTCTGCAATGAGCCTCTTCTCATCTCTTCTTTGAGGCTAAAGGCGGATTCTCTTGGGAACCCTGCCTCCAGCGAAGTGCTTACGATCACAGCATTCTCATGCAGGGAGATTGCGCCAGGGGAACTGATGCAGATCACGGCATTTTCGCCAGTCCGCCTCGACGGAAGTGTCTATGAAGGTTACATCACTATCAACGGCAAAGATTACTCTTTTGTGGCACGAAAAGGCACCTGAACCTGCAGGACTCGCCTTCCATCATGGGGCGGTTCCATAATGATTTTCCAGTTCCAGAACTAGACTGAGCGCAGAAGGTTTTCTTTAACTTATTAATGAGGTACCTCTAGTGGCCGCACTTTTACGATTTTCCCAGGAAGGCAGAGTCTTGTGAAATAAGCAATAATCGATAATGTGTATTTAAATTCATATAATAACTTTACAAAAATATAAAAATATAGTTGCTTAAAGGAGGTATGTGGTTCAGAGCCTGCGGATGTACCTCTCGACCTCCCAGTCAGTCACCTGGATGCGGTAAGCGTCCCACTCCTTCCTCTTCACTGAGATGTAGTTCTCAAAAGCGGTTTCCCCTAGGACCTCCTTCATGAACTCGCTCCGCTCCGTTTCGTCGAGCGCCTCCTTAAGCGACTCGGGCAGCGATATGATGTTGCGGGCCTTCCTTTCCTCGTAGCTCATCTTATAAACGTTGAGCTCAGTCGGGGGTCCAGGGTCTATTTTGTTCTTTATCCCGTCTAGCATCGCCATGCTGAGTACAGCGAACTGGAGGTATGGGTTCCCAGCTGGATCAGGGCAGCGGATTTCGAACCTTGCTGCGTTCTTCCTTCCGCCAAAGTTCGGAACCCTGATCAGTGGAGACCTGTTCTTGAATGCCCAAGCCACGTATACGGGCGCCTCGTACCCAGGCACAAGCCTCTTGTAAGAGTTCGGCCAAGAGGCTAGCACCGAGCACATCTCCCTCCCGTGCTTGAGCTGGCCGCCAATGCTGTACCTTGCGATGTCGGATAGGTAATTCGCGTTAGGATCCTCCGAATAGAACATGTTCTTCGTCAAGTCCAGGTTCCAAAGGCTCTGGTGCACATGCATCCCCGACCCGTTAACCCCGAAGAACGGCTTTGGCATATACGTGGCTATATAGCCGTTCTTAGCAGCCACAACCTTGGTGACCATCTTCATTGTTATGGTCCTATCCGCAGTAGCCAGACCATCGTCGTACTTGAAGTCAATCTCGTTCTGCCCGAGGGCGACCTCGTGGTGAGAGATCTCTATATTGATCCCGAACATCTCCGCAGTGTCCGCGATCTCCCTCCTGAGCTCGTCTGTCAGATCGCCTGGGTGGAAGTCGAAATACCCTGCCATATCTATCGGCTTGGGGACCAGCGAGTTCTCGTCCTCCTTGACAACGAAGAACTCGAGTTCTGGTGCGCAGAAGAATCTGAATCCTGCCTCCTTGCATTTAGCCATTGCCCTCTCAAGGATATACCTTGGATCGCCCTCGAAGCGCTTGTTGTCCGGTGTATAGACGTCGCAGATTAGCCTGCAGGAAGATTTCTCCTTGACCCTCCACGGTATCACCGCATACGTGGTCGGGTCTGGATAGAGCACCATGTCAGACTCCTCGATTGACCTATATCCGGTTATTGAGGAGCCGTCGAAAGACTGCCCGTTCTCGAATATGCTTTCTATGTTCTTGGTGCTGACAGCCAGGCTCTTGAGCACCCCGTTCAAATCAGTAAACTGGAGCCTGGCAAACCTTATGTTGTTCTCGTTTATCTCATTGACCACTTGGGTCACTTTTTCCTTCCAGACCGCATCTTTAAAGTTCTTCATGTTCCCACCGATCAAATAACAATCCAAACAACATCTTTCTATGCATATATAAAAGTTTCCGATATTTTTCTAAATAAAGTTTAGTGAAGACCGCATAAAATAAAAAAAATTTCAAGATGATGTTTTGAATTTGGCGTATGGGAAAGGGTTGCATCTGGGCTACTTTTGGTATGTCCAGAGGCCGTGTATGTTGCAGTACTCCCTTGCCTTATTCACTTCCACAGTCGTCTCGAACTCAGCTTCCGGATTATCTTTGGGGGTCAGGAACCTTATCATAACTGTGTCTTCTGCCGATGCCTCGATCCATTCTATGTAGTGCTCCGGAATCATTGGGTGCGGAGTCGACCCTACCTTGATCCTGTAGCCCTTCCCCGTCCTCTCAACCACCGGCACGTGCTTCTCCTTGCCCATGTCGGCGGTCTTCTCGGTCTGGAGCTTCATTGGTTTCCCACAGCAAACCAACTGCCCTGGTCCGGCGTGCATCACCATCACTATGTTCCCGCAGACCTCGCACTTGTAGACCTGCAACCTCTCTGTCATTTCTTCTCCCCCTCGAGTTTCCTGTAGCAGAACCACCAGTCAAAACCCTCGTACTTCTTGAGCCTCTCCTTTGCGTCCTTTACATTGTTAGGCGGTGGGACTATTGCCTTGTCTCCTATGACTTCGTTGTTAGGCCAGTTTGCTGGCAGAGCGACATTCTCCTTGTCGCTGACCTGGAGCGCCTTCAGGAACCTCAGGATCTCGTCCATGTTCCTCCCGACCGAGAGCGGGTAGTAGAGTATCCCCCTTATTATCCCATCCGGGTCTATGATGAATGTCGCCCTCACCGCCTGCGTGCCCTTAGCTTCAGGGTGCAACATTCCGTACAGCGCCGCTATCTTTCCTGTGTTGTCCGCTATTATTGGGAACGGGATCTCGACCTTCAGATTATCAGCTATCCACTCCTCCCACTTCATGTGTGAATAGACTTGGTCTATAGAAAGCCCTACTAGCTCGGTATTAAGCTCCTTGAACTTGTCATACCTCTTCGCGAAAGCAACGAACTCTGTCGTGCAGACTGGAGTGAAGTCTGCCGGATGGCTGAAGAGTATTACCCATTTGCCCTTGTAGTCTGCTGGGAAGTTGATCGGTCCCTTTGTGGTCTGGGCCGAGAAAGTCGGCGCCTGGTCGCCTATTAGAGGCAAACTCCTAATTTCTGAAATTTTAATCACCTATTCTTATAGTGCCTTCCTTCTTAATAAGCTTTGAACTCGAGCCAGAAAAAGTTTAACTGTTTGATGCCTCTGATACTAGCCGATGATCGTCCGTGCGATCAAGGACTTTGGAAGCGATCGATAGGTTCAATGCTATGCACCGCCGTGAGGTCAGAGCCGATGTCCAGGAAGAGACGGGGCGGCGCCTTGTGGTCGTTTTTAGGGGTTCGATCATTGAGAGCTGTTGCGCGTATGATTATTTCGACGATCTCGCGGCGATCTTGGAGGAGATTCATGGCGTCAAATATGTGGCGTGGCATTTCTCTACTTTGCCGAAGCAATGCCCCGCTTTCATAGTTACATATGCTAGGATCGACTTCCTCGACCAGCTTAGGATTGTCATTGATAAAATCCGCCCGAGGGTCCTGGAGAGGATGGTCGAATTCGAGGCAGTTGGGCGCAGGATGGATCGGGGCGAGATATTCAGCGAGCTCTGCTTCTGCATCC
Source organism: Methanosuratincolales archaeon (assembly GCA_937930465.1). Taxonomy (GTDB): domain Archaea; phylum Thermoproteota; class Methanomethylicia; order Methanomethylicales; family Methanomethylicaceae; genus Methanosuratincola. The sequence goes on from CALGKV010000046.1 coordinate 4,223, forward strand.
TCACTGCCAACTACACGGCTGAAGGTGGTATTAGGATACAGCAGAGCCTGGCAAAGCATTTCATGGACAAACCTCAGCAGGAGATGGCAGAGTGCCTAAGGTCGCTTGGCCACAGGTTCCCAAACAAGCGTGCAGAATTCATATGCGGAGCTAGGCAGCTCTGCGACGTGATCGTCCAGGCGCTCAAGATGGATGACCTTCAGGCCAGGGAGTGGCTCGTGGGGAATGTGAAGGGCCTAGGTTACAAGGAGGCCAGCCACTTCCTCAGGAACATCGGACGGAAGGACGTTGCAATCATCGACAGGCACATCCTCCGCTTTCTGAAGGATAAAGAGATAATCGCTTCAGCCCCGAAAACCCTGTCCCGCAGGAGTTACCTTTCATTCGAGAGGCTGCTTTCTGCGGTGTCCAACTCTATGGGCATAAGCCTAGCAGAGCTCGATCTATATCTCTGGTACATGATGACCGGAAAGATCTTGAAATAGTGACCCAACGCCCTCTTTCCTGTGTTGATATATTAATGCGAAGGTTAACAATCGCGCCAGGCATCCCTATAGCCATTCCATCGCATTACTTAGCACCGCCTCAATTTCGGTTTAATTCTCTTGGCCACTGCTCAACTTTAAAGCACCTGATAGCAGCACTCATTAAGTAGGTGGCTGCTACCTGTATAGGGTTTCTAGCATCGTCTGCAATGCTCTTAACGCTCAAAATTTTTGAAGGATCTTGTTTTTTTGGCTTTTCAAGTGCAGCCTAACAAAACTCTTAAAATAGCAGCAGTACAAGCAAACTGCTTTTGAAAAGTTAATTTTTCCC
>CALGKV010000047.1 GCA_937930465.1 Methanosuratincolales archaeon
TGGAACTGCTATCACAATGTCGCCAACCTCGAGCGTGGGGCTCATGCTGCCGCTAGCTACCACCGTCGGCTTGAACCCGAGCAGCCCTGTTGGGATCCAGAGTATCGTGCTCGCAGCGATTAGGACCAGCACCCAGGAAACGGCTGAGGACTTTTTCGGGAACTTCCTGAGATCTGATTTCCTGATCAGCCCGTGCCTGATCAATATTCCTATTCTGACCCCCTCGCTTAGGAATAGGAGCCCAAGGGCAGGGATGGTCGTGTTGACAAGCCCCCTAATAGCCCAATCTGGGTTTGGAAGTATAGGGGAAAGCCATTGGAAGGCTTGGAGGGGGAAGATGTAGGCTAGGGAAGCGGTAGGGCCCCCAACAAGTGCTAGGTAAGTGGCAGCGAGGTTGATTGCAAACGCTGGTATTAGCCTCCCCCCGAAGAACTCAAAGAAGCGTGCCCCCTCGAAAGCGGTGGTGTATGCAGCAAAGTTGAAAGATGTTGTGGTGAAGAGTAGGGAGACCAGTACAAGCCCCAAAAAGATCCTCTTCCTAGAGCAGCTCTTAACCAGATAAGCCCTTGCGAGCTCGAATGCGACTATGGTAGTTCCGAAGAAGGCAGTGTTCACCACTATAAAAAATGGGTTAAGCGAATAAGGCGTCCTCCCGAATCCCATGATGAAGCCTGTCGAAATTAGGGCGACAAGCTGGAGGGTCGCCAAATAAAGCGCATTCATAATCACCCTCCGGTTCAGCCTAAATGAAGCAAGGTTTTCCCCTTGCGTCTGCCTGTCAATTAATATGACCGCTGCTGTGGCGGCAGACCATGCGAGAATGCTCGCCAAATAATACTGCATCCCGGGCAGGAATCGGCCAAAGGCGCTCACTGCCGCATAAGTGCCGAGCACTGCCGCCAAAGCCAGTATCCACATCGGTGCCTGCCCCACTTTCCCAAGTCATACTGCATAAAAAAAAGAAAAAATTTTGTTTAATTCATGTCGGCTGAGTGTATTGTATAGGCCACTCCGACTCATTCCACTGCACTGCGACTAGCTTTATCTTATACTGCAAAGTGGCGCGCTCTGGTGCAGTCTGCAGTACGTGCACCCACCAGCTGTACTCGTTCGAACGTTTACCAGGGTCTATCTGCTCGCCGAGCGGATCAAGCCACAGTATCTCGATGTCCGGGAACCCGTCTCCAGTCAAGTCGAGTCGAAAGTCCTCGAGCTTTTGGAATGGGTATGTATAGTTGACTATCAGTGTGCCATTCCCATCATAGAACTCGATGTATTCGAGGTGTATCGGCACAGTACCCGTGTTACGGAAGTAGACTGAGAACATCGCCATGTAGCAAGGGTAAGTATTGTGCATAGTGAAAGTTGCGGACATCCCGTCGTCGGCTATCACGCAGTCAGTCCAGCCAACATCCTTTCCTTCTGGCACAATGAAAGGATCTCCTTCGAAGCCCGGCAATATTGACCGATCCGATTGCTTTCCGGCGTCGGAAGTGAACTGGGTGACTATCTTCCATTCAAGAGTCCCGGTTTGGACAGTCCCATCGACGTAAAGCGTCTGGAACCACAGCCCGTAAGTCGCCGAGAATGCAAAGAGAGCAGCCAACAGCGCTGCAGGAATCAGCACTACCTTCTTGTTGGTCATCTGTAATCCTCTCACTCAGGGGATCCATTATTAAGGCATTCTTCGTTGCTTTTGCATCCCGGTGGCGGCTCAGTCGGAAACTCGTTCCACTGCTCAACCACTACCTTGAAGCTGAACCTGTATTCCGTGTCCTCTTCGGCGTCATTGGTGAGGTGAATTGCAAGTACTCCCCATGCAGACTCGCCTGGGTGCACCTGAGTCCCGTTCTCTATGGGCATGAACCATCCCTGGTTAATAGAATCAACAAGCTCTTTAGGAATCGGATGTTCAAGCTCCTCCAGCAGTTCATAAACTTCGTCGATGGAAAGGAACCTCACCGTGCCTGGGAAACCTTGCGATACGAGCGACGGATTATAGACTATCCACGGTATTGTGCCTGTGTTGGTTAGGTCGATCACTGCATAGTATGTGATGCAAGGATAGGCATTTTCAACTGTAATGATTAGCGTGTATGGGTCACTACTGCATCGATCTATGGTAATGTTGCTAAAGTCCTTCACTTCCGGCTCGGTGTCAAAAGCACAGTGTATGCTCCACTCAGCGTCAAGGGTTCCTGTATAGACGGTACCATAGATATAAAGCGCTTGGAACCACAGGCCGTAAGTCACTCCGAGCATAAGTACAGCAGCTATAGATACTCCAAGCATTACTCCCATTTTACTTTTCATTTTTCATCATCTCCTATTCGGGGTATTTGTGGTCAGACGACCACCTCAGGCACCCCCATTTTGTGCCTGTTAATTTAAGTTATGTGCATTGATATTAATAAAAAATAAAGTATTTTTTTTACTTATTAATTTTAAGTACTATTAATCCTTATTTGTGATGCTTTAACTTAGATATGAATTAATTGCATCCGCTGTGCCGAAAATTTACTTAAAAGAAGCAAATATCCAGGGAACGATCAGCATCCGCGTCGGAAGATCATTCTTGTCCCATATGCGGTTCACTACGCCTGCGGGTGCGCATAGTAGGGACTTTTGCAGCAAATGCGCTTGACTATCATGCATGAGCCGGCTTGATCCAAGTTTGTATGTATGCATGTCTACATTGGGAGATTCTGGTGCGGGGAGTGGGATTCGAACCCACGAAGGCCTTCGCCACAAGGTCCTGAGCCTTGCGCCTTTGACCTGACTTGGCGACCCCCGCCTGCCCTACTAATTTTATAAGGGTCACATATATTCTTAACAGATATGAGCCTAAATCTCCTCAAGGGCATCTGCGAGTCCGCGTTTTCGGCAATATCGGGCTTTTGTTTGCGCGCGCCACTATCCTCCCTTGGCGAGGTGGTGCGGAGGGGAGCAAGCGGGGACCTGACCAAGAGGATAGACAAGTTGGCGGAGGATGCCTCCGTTTCGTACCTCCTGTCCGCGGGCTTTGGGGGGAGCATCCTGAGCGAGGAGCTCGGCCTCAAGAGAATAGGCAGCAGCGATTATCCGCTTTTAGTTTTGGATCCTGTGGATGGCACCACGAATGCGACGCGGGGCATCCCGCTCTACTCCATCTCGGCAGCTCTTGCGCATGGTCCGCGCCTCTCGGACGTTGACTGCGCAGTGGTGATGGAGATCCCATCGAGGCGCATCTTCTATGCTGCGAAGGGAGGTGGCGCATTCTTGGACGGTGCGCCAATTAGGGCTAATGCATCCGTGGAGCTGCACGACTCATTGGCAGGGATCGACTTCAATGTTCTCGGAAACAGGGAAAAGGTCTACGAGGTCTTGCCTGTCCTACTCTCTGTGAAGCACACGCGGAACCTCGGCTCGGCCGCGCTCGGTCTATGCTACACCGCTTGCGGCGCCCTGGACTTCTACTTGGACAACCGCCGCCTTCTAAGGGTTACTGACATCGCTGCATCTGCGCTGATATTGAGGGAGGCTGGCGCAAGGGTTCTGGATCTCGAGGGGAATGACTTAGACTGCCCCCTCGACTTGGCTGAGCGTGTCGGTCTGTTCGCCGGTTGCGAGAAGGCGTGCAGGGAAGTGATATCCCTAATCAGAAGGAACGCATTCGCAAAAAGCTGAAAGTTGTCAGTCCTTGACCTGCTCGAGAATGCTTATCGCCTGCCAGATAGCAGTCCTGGCGAAGAGCGGCATATTAGGATCTTGGCCGCACTCCTCCAGTATGCTGATTGCGTTTGCAGCCTTGACCGCGTCCGAGTATGTCTTCCCCTGGAGCATCTTCATCGCTTCCGAGGCCGCCCTCCTGATGTTCCTAGGAACCCCGTTGTCGTCAGCTATCCTCTGGAGGACATTGATCGCTTGGGTCATCTTGTCGCTGCTCATTATAACCACCTTTTCAGCAAATAGGCATATAATCCTCCTTATTACCTTTATTCTGTGTGGTTTTCATGAGCGCAAGGGACTCCCAGGTCAAGCGTATGGCTGACTTGCTGCGTGAAGGGGCCACCATGCTTTCCCAGGCTTGCCCCGAATGCAAGACGCCTCTGTTCCGCCTATCCAGCGGAGAGGTCGTATGCCCGGGTTGCAGCAAGCGTGTGTTATTCGCCAAACCTTCGGAGACAAGCAAAGTGGCAGCCCAAGCGGTTGTTGCCTCTAGCCTAGAGGATGTGCTCATTGAGAAGATCTCGGAGATCCAGTCCGCCCTCCAGGCATCCAGGGATATATCAGAAGTGGAACGCTACGTTAGGGTCATATCCTCGCTCTTCGAACTACTCGAGAAGGTCAGGGGCTCAAAGCGCTAGCCTATATCTGTGCCGCCTACCTTTCTGCAGAGATCATGGCGGTCCGTGCCCATCGGCGGGCTTGCCCTTGAACCCTCCATAGAGCGTCGCGGCGACCTCCCTTATCCTCCTCGCCTTCTTCGGTCCGATCCTCTCAACCCTCTGCAGTTCATCCTCGCTTGCGGAGAAGACTGCTTCGACGGTGCCGAACTCCGAGAGGAGCCTCCTCGCAGTCGAGACCTCGACCATAGGAAGGCTTGCGACAACATACTCCTTCTCCTCGTCCGGGGTCCTAGGGCGCCTCCTGTCCTTGAGGCCGAGCGGTGCTTCCGACTGCTTTCCCTCTCTCCTCGCTATCGCTACTATGAATCCGGCCGCGTCTTCGGGACCTTCTGCAACAATCACTGGGATCCCGAAGTCCAGCACCATGCTTGCGATTGCCCCTCTTATTGCCTCCCTGGAGACGCCGATCTCTGCATTTCCCCCCATCTCCAGCAGTATGATCGGCCTAGGGTAGCACTCCCTGAGCGCCTGCGCCTGGGAGAATAACCTCCTGTCCACTATCGACGCAGCAAGGTCGGAGTATGTCTTCCTCTCAATTGCAACCTGGTCGGACACGACGTAGTCGCCGACCTTGAGCATCCTGTACTCTGCCTTCACCCCAAGCGCGGTCAATGCCCTGGCGGTATGTGATGCTGCTTCCCTACGGTCAACTATAAGCTCAAGCGAATCCTCGGCCGCCCCCTTCCCCTTGAAAAACCTCAAGAGAGTCTCGCCCTGTCCACTGGAGCCAGAATTCAAAGCGATTCACCGGGAAGATCTCAATTGGATAGGCATATAATCCGATCGCCGCAGATCTTATCCCATGCCGGAACTCAAGAGGGGTATATTCATTGCCTTGGAGGGGGTGGACGGCGCAGGCTCTTCGACGCAAACCCGCCTCCTCATTGACGCCCTTGATAATAAGGGGTTCAAAACACTCGCGACCAAGGAGCCAAACCCAGGCGGCTTCATAGAGCCTGCCATAAGGCTCTCGCTTTCCCAGCCTTCCGGGCTGCCCGTCGTGGATGCCCTCCTCTTCGCCGCTGACCGGGCTGACCACGTGGAGCGATTCATAAAGCCCGCACTTGCTGACCGCAAGGTGGTTGTCTCGGATCGGTACCTCGAGTCCTCAGTCGCTTACCAGTGCGCCCAAGGTCTTGATGAGAGGTGGGTATTGGCGATCAACAGGCATGCGATCAAGCCGGACCTGACAATAATAATGGACATCGATCCAGAGGTTTCCCTAGGGAGGAAAACCTCCCCTCCGGAGAGGTATGAGAATCCTGACTTCCTCAGGAAAGTTAGGAAGAAGTTCCTTGAGAGGGCCAAGACGAGGGGCTACGAGGTAGTTGATGCTGCCAAACCGGTCGAGGAAGTGCACGCCGAGATCGTCAGGAAGATCCTTCCGCTTCTTGTTTCAGTTGCATCATTTGAACCCCATTGAGAGCAATACGTAAAACTTTTCTCTCATATCAGTACGAAACCCTGGCAGACTCCGGGAGTCGCCCCAGTATCTTCTCGGATGCCTCTCTTACCTTTTCCCTGTAACCCTCATGTGTGTAGACTCTGACTATGTTCATGAACCCCTTCAGGACCTCTATTATTTTGGAGATCTTCGTCGCCTTCAGTACACCCTTCCCGGTAGCATCGACCACTGGTATCTCCATTGGGTCGATGGATAGCTTGTGGAAGTATGGTATTGAGGGAAGCGAGGGGGTGTCTATGAAGACGCTCGAGGGAGGTATCCCCGCAAGGTCCGCTATTTCGGACTCGACCTCCCTCCTTATCCCGTCGAGGCTGAAGAGCCCAGAGATCGCCTTGTCCTCTGCCTGGAGCTCCCTCTCATAAGCGCACTTGAGGAGCCTTCTACATTCGAGGTCCCTGATTATCTGAGCGGACTTTTCGCACCTCTTCAGCTCAGCCCAGACGCTGTAGTCGTCCAACTCGAGGTATTCGTCCGGCATGCTGAAGCTGCAGAGCCCCAGCTCCTCCTCGGCCGCCTCGAGCGCCCTCACCAGAAGGATCTGTGCAGACCTCGCGGTCTTGTGGTAGTATATCGCCCTGAAAGATTCTATCCTTGCTATCAGGAAAGCCTCAAGGGCAGCTAGCGCCGAGCTGTCCACTACTAGGGTGTCGTCTACTACGTCCATCTTGTATATCAGCCGGTATATGTCGATCTTGCCGTACTCCGCGCCTGTGTGGTGCGTGTCCCTTGAGAGGAAGTCCATCTTGTCCACGTCGACTGAGCTCGAGATTATCTGATTCATGAACGCTTTCGCCTTCCGCTCCCTCCCCACCGCAAGGTCGGCTATCTCGTCCGGGTCGAAGCCGCGATGAGAGATTATTTCGCTCAGCTCTGTCCCCCTGATGATCCAAGGCGTGAGATCCTCATGGGTCTTGTTCAGCTTCCTGATCAGGACCTGCTCGAAGGTGTGCGAGAACGGTCCATGACCCAGGTCGTGGCAAAGCCCGGCAAGCCTGATCTTCTGTATCTCGTCCTCTTCCATGCCGACCGGGAGAGCCTTGCCGAGCAATCCTGCGAGGTGCATCACGCCGATGGAGTGCTCAAACCTGGTGTGGTTGGCCCCGGGGTAGACATAGTCTGCGAAGACGAGCTGCTTGATCCTCCTGAGCCTCTGGAGCGGAAGGGTGTCGATCACTTCCTTCTCTGTCTCCGTAATGTGGACATAGCCGTGTACTGGATCCTTGATCATGCCCCAGGGTCTTTCCATTGCAAACCCCGACAAAAGATATCTGGCTGTGGTGTCTTAACCTTTGCCGTCCATCTCGTCATCCCAACTGGTATGGTCTCGGATCCAAGCTTGAAACAACCTTTATCCATGATTGCGAATTAGCCCTTCTTGCCATGTGCAAGCTCATGGCGCTATCGTTTCGGCGTACTCTCCTTTACCCTTACGAGGCCTTCACTCCCGTCGACCTCAACCCAATCCCCGCTCCTGATCGCAGCTAGCGGATCCGAGTCCAGTCTGTCGACCAGCGGGATTTCGGCGAGTATGCACCCCGCGGCAATTATCGTCTCAGTCTCAGAATTTATAATGGCAGCAGGGGCATGCCCGTTCTTCTTCAGTTGGTAAAGAACATATGAACCTACCGTGCTCCCCTTCCCCTTAGGGAAGACAAGGACCCTGCCTGTCAAGTCCATGCCAAATAGCTCGTGCCCGCTCTCCCTGACAATGCCGGTGCTAGGATCAACGCCGCCGAAAAAGGAGATGCACTGCCTGGTGACTAATGCCTCCCCCTCCCCCTTAAATTTCGC
>CALGKV010000048.1 GCA_937930465.1 Methanosuratincolales archaeon
ATTTGTGATCAGCATGTTCCTGATGGATCTGCCCTACCGCGAAATCATCCTTTTCTTGCTTAGCACGTCAGTGCTGGCTGTGGGCGGCAGCGCATTCTACATAGGTTCATACAGGTCCCTCAGGAGGGGGGTTCCCGACATGAATGTGCTTGTGGCGCTTGGTGCCTCCGCAGCCTACTCTTACAGCGTATACAACACGTTCTTCACCGCAGGAGACATATATTACGATGCGGCTGCCATGCTGGTAACTTTCGTGCTGCTCGGGAGGTATCTTGAGGATGCCGCAAAGTCAAGGGCATCCCTATCCATAAGGAAGCTGATGGAGCTCCAGCCCAAGTACGCATCGGTGCTCAGGGACGGCGAGGAGAAAAAGATCCCAGTAGAAGAGCTTGCTTTAGGGGACGAGGTGGTCGTGAGGCCTGGAGATGCGATCCCTGCTGACGGCACCATAGTATCTGGGAACGCCGCTGTTGACGAGTCCATGGTCACGGGCGAGAGCGTCCCAGTAGATAAGGCTGAGGGCGACACCGTGATAGGGGGGACCATTAACAAAACGGGCATGATAACAGTGAGGGTCGACAGGGCGGGCAAGGACTCTTTCCTCGCGCAGATTGTCAGCTTCGTGGAGGAGGCCCAAGCGAAGAAGGCGCCCATCCAGCGCTTCGCAGACTACGTCGCCTCCCGCTTTGTCCCTGCGGTGGTGTCTATTGCGTTAGTTACGTTTATTATTTGGCTATTCGCGGGCATGGGGATTGGGTCCGCGCTGCTAATGGCAGTCTCGGTGCTTGTGATAGCGTGCCCATGTGCCCTGGGACTGGCCACTCCGACAGCAATAATGGTAGGGCTAGGCAAGGGTGCGGAGATGGGCATCCTGATTAAGGGCGGCGAGGTCCTGGAGGCGGTAAGGAAGCTCGACACTGTCGTCTTCGACAAGACGGGCACACTGACCCTAGGGAAGCCGTCCGTTGTGGAGATCGTTGACCTAACGGGTATCGGTGAGGAGGAAATCCTGAGGATTGCTGCAACTCTTGAGAGCGGATCCGAGCACCCGCTCGCCGATGCTGTTAAGGAGAAAGCATCCGGGCTCTCGCGCTACGAGCTAAATGAGTTCGAGGCTTTCCCTGGGGAGGGGATCAGGGGCAAGGTGGACGGGAAGGAGGCGGCTATCGGGAACAGGAAGATGATGGCTCGACTTGCTATATCGATGGGTGAGGCAGAGGATGCAGCCGCAAGGCTCGAATCACAGGGCAAGACTGTCTCGATACTGGCGCTGGAAGGAAGGGTCGCCGGGATGATAGCGATGATCGACAAGCCGAAGCCAGATGCAAAGGAGGCTGTCGAAGAGCTCAAGAAAGAGGGGCTCGAGGTCTATATGCTCACCGGGGACAACGAGAGGGTCGCAAAGGCGATCTGTAGTGAGCTCGGTATTGAGAGGCACTTCGCAGAGGTATCGCCAAATGAGAAGGCGCAGAGAATATCCAAACTCCAGTCCGAGGGCAAGGTAGTCGCATTCGTGGGCGACGGGATAAATGATGCCCCGGCTCTGACGCAGGCTGATGTTGGGAGAGCGATTGGCAGCGGGACAGAGATAGCGAAGGAGGCGGGCGGGATAATCTTGACACGGGAGGATCTCTTTGGAGTGGTTTCGGCGATCCGCCTGGGGAGAAAGACGATGAGCAAGATCAGGCAGAACATGTTCTGGGCGCTTGCATACAACTCTGCAGGCATACCCATTGCAGCCGGAATATTTTACCCATACCTTACGCTCAGGCCCGAGATAGCAGCTCTCGCAATGTCCCTCAGCTCAGTCTCGGTCGTCTCGAATTCGCTTCTGCTCAAAAGATACAAGGAGTGGCGGCGAGAAGGAAAAGAAAATCCCAGGCAATTGTAAGCTGGGGCAGCTATTCTTTCACTTTTTCCAGCAGGATCGAAGGGCAGATCTTCTTGACCCCTTGGATCGACCCTATCTTCGATAGGGTTTGCGCGAGATCCCGACCTTCCTTCCCCCAGATCTCGGCCATAATCATGTGGTCACCGGTCGAGGTAGCCACATATTTAACCTCCTCAAATTCTGCAAGCTTCTGTGCGACCTCCAGGAGCATTCCCGGATCGACATCAAAGCCTACGACTGCAATGGAATTGTATCCAATCTTCAGGTTGTCGACGATTATTGTATACTTCTTGATCACGCCGCGTTCCCTCAGGGTCAGCACCCTTTTCCTTATTGTAGACTCGTTCTGACCGAGCTGCCGGGCGAGATCTGAGTACGAAAGGCTCGCGTCCTTCTGCAGGATGCTGATTATCTTCATGTCAAGCTCATCGAGAGGCATATGCAGCACTGCTTAACGGTGTTTCAACGTGTTATATAACCTTTTAGAATAAGATCCATTTAAAAAGGCTACACGACCAAATGTAGTGGGGATTGGCATGACGTTCAAGTTGCGCGAGGCGTATTATTTCGAGAAGCCCTAGCCACAGAACACGGATCTTGTGGTGGAAGCAGTGACCAAGCACATCGAAAGGAGCGGAATAAGGGATCTCGTCGTCGCGAGCTCGACCGGGAAGACCGCGCTGGAGTTCGCGAGGGCAATCAGGGATGAGGCTAGGATAGTCTGCGTCTCCGATGGCCCGTATAGGAAGGAGATGGGCTTTGAGTGGCCGTGCATGGATCCAAATGCCAAGGAAGAGCTTGAGAACTTGGGGGTCATAGTCCTCGACTCTGCGCCTTACATACTCCACGGTTCGCTTTACGAAGGATCCGAGGCAGACATCCCGACACCAACAAGAACCTTCAGGGACACCCTTTACGCCTTCGGCCAAGGCATGAAGGTCGCAGTCGAGGTCGTCCTCTGCGCAGTTGAGTGTGGGGCACTGGAACCGTTCAAGGACGTTATAGGTGTCGGAGGGAGCGGTGACGGTGCAGACACTGCCATAGTATTGAGGTCGACCTTCCCAGGAACCGTCTTCTCTAAAGACTGGACCAAGCGGCTTGAGATCAAAGAGATACTGGCTATGCCGATTGAGAAGAAGTGGTGGCACTGAGATGCATTTTTTTCAGCCGGTACCTTTGCCATCTGTAGTAGGCTGCTAGTGCCGAAACGGCCCTCTCAGGAATAGGGTACGAAGGCACGCCCCTCTCGTCCAGCTTCTGCATTGCCTCATTGCATTGGATGCCGCCGATGAAGCTGGTCACCACAGTCTTCTCGCAGCCGTGCGCCTCGCAGCCGTCTGCTATAGCCTTGGCTATGGAAACAGGATCAGTGATCGCGGTCTGGCAATAGAGCACTATGAGAGATCCTATCCGCGGATCCTTCAGTGCAAGCTCTACAGACCTGGCATAGCTCTCTTCGTATGCCTGCCCTGTCAGGTCAACTGGGTTCTTCGAGTTCCCGAACACAGGCATGAGGCGCTTGAAATCCTGCTGGAGATCCTCGGGCAGCGGGCGGATAGGCACGCCGGACTCTTCGCATGAGTCTGCTGCCATCACCCCGACACCGCCTCCATTAGTTATGATTATGCAGTTGTCGTTAGTTGGAGGGGGCTGCATTGTCATCAGCTTAGCCCAGTCAAAAGCCTGTGCTAGATCGGAAGCCCTGAGGGCTCCACTCTGCCTAAAGGCTGCGTCGTATATTGCATCAGACCCGGCCAAGGATCCAGTATGTGAAGATGCTGCAGATGCTCCAGCACCGGTCCTCCCGGACTTGAGCACTATCACCGGCTTTCGGAGAGCTGACCTGCGAATCGATTCGATCAGCCTCCTACCGTCCTTGGCCCCCTCTATGTACATCAACACTGCGCCGGTGCTCTTGTCCTCCGAGAAGAAGTCCAGCACGTCTGCCTCCTCGATATCTGCCTTGTTTCCCATGCTCACTACCGCAGAGACTCCGATCCTGTAAAGGTTCGTCCACCCCATCATTGCAATGCCCAAGGCGCCGCTCTGGGTCACGAATGCTATCCTGCCTGGGAAGACCCTTGAGAGACCGAAGGTGGCGTTCAATTTGGACGGGGCATAGTAGAGCCCGAAGATATTCGGCCCCAGTATGCGCATACCGTACTTCCTGGCAGTCTGGACGAGCCTCCCCTCGAGCTCAAGGTTCCCCACCTCCCTGAAGCCGGAACTGATTATCAGGGCAGCCCTGACCCCCTTCTCGCCGCACTCCTCAATCACGTCAGGCACATATGCGGCCGGCACGGCTACCACTGCAAGGTCGACCTCGCCAGGGATCTCCTTCACGGATGTGTACGACTTCAGCCCCATCACATCCGCTCCCTCCGGGTTGACAGGGTAGAGTTTCCCCTCATACCCGCCTGTCAGGATGTTGCTGACGAGCTCGTAGCCTATCTTCCTCTGGTTCTTGGAAGCCCCGATGACTGCAATGCTCATTGGGGAGAACATCACATCCAGCCCGCTCATCCAAAACACCTTGTCCTTCAGACATTAGGATAAGAGCAGGGCATACGCCTAATAAAGTGTACGCCCATATCATCCCTGACGCAGAAACCCCCTGTAGCATGGGGCTGAAACCTGGTGGAATGGAATTGGTGACTACATATAGGGTACCCCAAGACGTGCCCCTGATAGGGGCAATCCCGTTCGGAATTATAGACAGGGGAACGAACGTTGTGCAAGTCAGGCCTTCCACGGCTTGCCCGCTGAACTGCATATTCTGCTCCACTGATGCGGGGCCCAGATCAATAATGAGGGATGCCGAGTATCTGGTGGATCTCGAACACATAATGGAGTGGTTTAGGCATATATCCAGCATGAAGGGCAAGGGCGTTGAGGCCCACATCGACACAGTGGGGGACCCCCTTACATACCCCAGGATTTCCGACCTGGTCCAAGAGCTATCGTCTTACGCAAGGGTGGAAACAGTCTCAATCCAGACTCATGGGCACCTACTGAGCGAACGTCTGCTGGACGATCTCTGGGCAGCAGGGCTGTCTAGGATCAACCTCTCCCTTGACGCGATGGACCCAAGCCTTGCGAGGGACCTCTCCGGCACTGAATCGTACAGCCCTTCCAGGGTAATGGGCATGGCTGAATATGCGCTCAAGAACACGGGCATCGACATACTCATAGCCCCAGTCTGGGTCGACCCGCTGAACACATGCGAGCTCAACAAAATAATCAACTGGGCAAAAAGGCTGGGGGCAGGGAGGAAGTGGCCTCCCCTCGGGATACAGAAGTGCGAGAGGCACAGGTTCGGCAGGAAGGATAGGCGGATAAGGTACATCAGCTGGTACGAATTCTACGAGCGCCTTAGGGGGATGGAGAAAGAACACAGCGTCAAGCTGATCCTGAAGCCCTCCGACTTTGGGATAAGGAAAGCGCAATCAATAAGGAATCCGTACAAGCGGGGGGAGAGGGTTATTGCGAGGGTGGTTGGGCCTGGCTGGCTCAAGGGGGAAATGCTTGCAGTGGACCCAGGAGGCGCCAGGCTGATAACCGTCGTCGGCGCACGCAGCGAGGCAGGGGACAAAATAGAAGTGAGGCTGCTCAGGGTCAAGGACAACATACTGGTAGGCAGGCCCGTCTGATGGAAGTTGACCCGCCTCGATAAGACTGGGTTTGGATCAACCTGGTCAATATAGGTCTTGGGGGCGAGATCTCAGTTGCCGACAGGCAGAGGGAGCGGGCGGCCCGAGCTTTCCCACCATTGACTTGAGGCGCCCCCCTCAAAATAACACTTATTTGCTGACGCTGCTTATTGGATACAGGTGCGAATATTGCGCGAGGGCGGTAAGGAAGAGGGGCTCGCTGAGCTGTGCAGGGCTGCGGTGGCACTGGGGGCAGATGACGCTAGGGTAATCAGTTCCGAAGAAGTGGTCATAGGGAACTGGGTGAGGCTGAAGTGCCAGTACGGCTGCGCTGGGTATGGGAGGACGCTGGCTTGCCCGCCATTCGCTCCGACACCGGAAGAGTTCAGGAAGGTCATCGGCGAATACAAGCATGCAATCCTGGTCAGGATGGCGCCACCTGATCTCAGGGATTACTCCTTATTTTGCCACGACCTGATGCTCAAGCTTGAGCGCGAGGCTTTCCTGAGGGGGCACTACAAGGCAATTGGCTTTGCCACAGACGGCTGCCCTTACTGTAGCGAGTGCAGCCGCGGGTCATGCATCCACCCGGAAAAGCTGAGGCCATCAATGGAGGCCTGCGGCGTTGATG
>CALGKV010000049.1 GCA_937930465.1 Methanosuratincolales archaeon
ACGAGGCCGCAGGCGTGGTCGGAGGGTTGGGGCTTGCACCTAGCGCCAACATTGGCGACCGGTACGCTTTCTTTGAGGCAATCCATGGCACAGCCCCTAAGCACGCTGGAAAATGGGACGCGAACCCTGCTGCAATCATGCTCTCCTCCTGTATGATGCTTAGGTACCTAGGGGAAATCGATTCCGGGAACCGCCTCGAGAAGGCTATAGATGCTGTGCTGGAAGAGGGAAAGACTGTGACCCGGGATCTGGGGGGTGCTGCGGGGACCATGGACTTCGCGAAGGCTGTTGCAGAGAAGCTATCCTGAGTCAACACTACCTTTTTCCGTTTCTTTTTCCCGCTTGAGGATCAAAAATCAGGTAATGATGCCGTTTTTATATCATTTTGGTCGCTATTAGGTAAAGAACATCCAGATGAAAAATTTGGTTTTTGGGGCAGAGATTATTGAGTTGAATTGGGCTTCTGCCCGTTTGGCAGATCCTCGCCTATCTTGTCAAGCTCGAATGCTGCGTGTATCGCCTCGACCGCCCTGTTAAGGTCCATTTCTTGGATTGCAAATGATATGTTGAGCTCCGAAGAACCTTGAGAGATCATCAGGACGTTGATCCCGGCATTTGCGACTGCATTGAAGAGCTTTGCTGCGACCCCCTTAGTCCCGCGCATGCCCTCACCGACGATTGCTACGATGGCGACATCCGGTATCGCATGTATGTCCCTTATGAGGTCCCCATTCCTGAACTCGATCTTCAGTGCCTTCAGTGCCTTCTCGAGCTCCTCATTCTTCACGACCATGGAGATATTGGCCTGGGAGGAGCTCTGGGATATCATTGCTACATTTATACCATTGGATGAAAGCGTCGAGAAGACGCGAGCTACCACACTCGGAACCCCGATCATCCCGGCCCCTCCGGTTGTGATTATGCTCATGTTCTTGACGGCTGTTATGGCCTTGACCGTGGGCTTCGGCACACTCTTCTCCCTAATTAGGGTGCCCGGGTTTGAAGGGTTGTAAGCGCTCCTGATTCTGATCGGGATCAGCCTCTCCTGGACTGGGGTTACCGTAAGCGGGTGAAGTACCTTAGCCCCGAAGTAAGCCATTTCCATAACTTCAAGGTAGGATAGTATAGGTATGGTTTTAGCAGTCTTGATTATCTTTGGATCTGCAGTCATTATGCCGTCGACGTCCTTCCAGATCCAGACTTCATCCACTTCCAGAGATGAGGCTAGGATGGTAGCGGTGTAGTCTGATCCGCCCCTTCCCAGTGTGGTCACAACGCCGTTCTGGTCCTGACCTATGAATCCAGTTACCACTGGCACGACCCCCGCCTTGAGGATCGGCATGAGCCGGTCCTTAACCATCACCTCTGTTATGTTGAGTAGAGGTTTCGCGTTCCCGTAATTGCTGTCAGTGATTACTCCTGCTTCGCCCCCTGTGAGGTCGATTGACTTGATTCCCATGGAGACCAGTGCTCCCCTCATCAGCGGCGCCGATAGGCGCTCCCCGAAGGAGAGTATCAGATCCTTGGATCTTGGCGTCAGCTCCCTGAGGAGGAAAACGCCGGTAAGGCACTGGTTCAGCGTTTCTATGAGTTTACTTATCTTATCTGAGGTCTCGTCGAGGGCTGAGCCGCTGCATATCTTTCTTGCCGCCTCCATGTGCCTCTTCTCGAGCTTTGAGAGCATCGAACGGACCTTCTCCATGTCCCCGAGCTTGGCATTCTCGCCCATCTGTATCAGCTCGTCCGTCACCCCGCCCATTGCGGAGACTGTTACCACAACCTCGTCTTCCTTCCTTGCCCTCTCTGACACAAGCGACGCGGAGTTGGCTATCTGTTCGGCATCTTCCATCAGCGCCCCGCCGAACTTCATAACTAGCCTCATTCAGACCACCATGATGCTATATCAGATGATCCCTTTTCCTTTTAGACATTCCGCTGCGAGTATGGCATTTCCGGCTGCGCCCCTGATTGTGTTGTGACTCAGGAGTACGTATTTGATCCCGTTTTCCAGTGCGCTTTCCTTTCGGATCCTGCCGACGACCGTCGCCATTCCTTTGGCGCGTTCAGGCGTCCCTGAAAGCCGGTCGAGCCTGGGCTGCGGTCTGTCCGGCTCATTCCTCACGATTATCGGCCGTTCCGGCGCCGAGGGGAGCCTCAGCCTCTGAGGCTCTGATGAAAAATCTGCCATGCATTTCGCAATTTCCTCAGCTGAGGCATGCTTTTCAGTTTCGAGGAAGACTGCCTCAGTGTGCCCGTCAAGCACGCAGACCCTGTGGCAGCTCGCTCCAACCTTGATGCCTGCATTCTCGAAGCGCCCGCCCTTGTAGCTACCCAAGATCTTTAGTAGCTCTGACGCGACCTTTTCCTCCTCATTCTTTATAAATGGTATCAGATTGTCCAGTATCGCCATAGAGGGCACCCCAAAGAACCCTGCCCCTGAGAGAGCCTGCATTGTAGAGACAAGAACCCTCCTGATCCCGAACTCGATCTGGATGGGCTTAAGTGTGATCGCCAGACCAATGGTGGTGCAGTTCGGACCGGTTACTATGAATCCACTCCGCCTTTTCCTTTGCTCCTCGATTGCAGCTAGGTGTTCAAAGTTCACTTCGGGGATAAGCAGAGGGACATCCGGATCCATCCTGTGCGCGCTCGTGTCCGCAACGACGAAAAGCCCCGCTTCAGCCATGTCCAATTCAGTCCGCCTTGCGACCTCTGAAGGCAGTGCGGAGAAGACGATTTCTGCTCCGGAACCTTTCATTTCGGATGGGATCGCCTTGACGATCCTCATCTCTGCCATCCCCTCCGGAATCTCGCTGTCAAGCACCCATTTTGCTGCCTCCCTGTATTTTTTGCCAACCGAGGATTCTGAAGCAGAGAGCGCCACCACCTCGAACCAAGGGTGGTCTCTCAGCATGTTCACATATCTCTGGCCGACCGATCCAGTCGAACCCAAAATGCCCACTTTGATCTTGCCCATTTTAGATACCTCCAATAAATTGTGTCGCAGGCACCCCGTCGGGCTTAGAGCCATTGCTTAAGACAGAATAAAAACTGTTTGGCAGGCGGTCACCATCTATTAGTCCCTCAAGAGTGCTGTCGAATTAACCTATAATCCGATCCTTTCCAAATTTAAACTTTTTTGGCTGTTAATACTTTCGATTAGCTGCCCCAAAGCTTTCTGTCAACTCCAGCGAACAGACCTGTTTTTTTTCCAATAACCGAAGGAGGCCAATGATTGAAAGGTTTAAATGCTCGGTTTCACGCCCCTCTTATAGGGGAATATTACACTTGTCAGTAAGGCATGAACTTGAGGACGTAGATGGTGTGGGGCCTGCTACCGTAGAAAAGCTCAAGGCAGCAGGAATCTCTACTGTGGAGGCTCTTGCGGTAGCTCCGACCAGGCTTCTTATTGAGATCGCAGATCTGACTGAGGAGAAAGCATCGACCATAACCAAGAATGCTAGGGCCCTCCTTAACATCCGCTTCACGACTGCTAAGGAAGTCCTTTCTAGGAGGGGGAATATTGGATACCTGACTACAGGATCGAAAGCGATAGACGCCCTGCTTGGACGCGGATTGGAGACGCAGGCTATAACAGAGCTCATTGGGGAGTTCGGATCCGGCAAGACCCAGCTCTGCCACCAACTCTGCGTTTCAGTACAGCTCCCCCCTGATCGTGGAGGGCTGGATGGGAGGGCACTCTTTATCGACACCGAAGGGACATTCAGGCCCGAAAGGGTGATGAGCATCGCTAAGGGGCTCGGGCTTGATCCGGATACAGTCCTTAACAACATAATATATGCCAGGGCCTACAACTCTGACCACCAGATGCTTCTGGCGGACGAGGCAGTCACGATCGTCCCGGAAAACAACGTGCGGCTCTTGGTTGTCGATTCTGTTATCACCCACTTCCGCTCGGAGTACCCTGGGAGGGAATCTCTCGCCCCAAGGCAGCAGAAGCTCAATAGGCACATACACCAGCTGCTCAGGATGGCTGATATCCATAACATAGCGGTGGTTCTGACAAACCAGATACAGTCGTCTCCAGATGTCTTCTTTGGGAATCCAAACAAGCCGGCTGGCGGTAACATTCTAGCCCACGGGTCGACATACCGGATATGGCTTCGGAAGTCGAAAGAGAACAGGAGGATTGCCAGGATAATCGACTCTCCGCTTCACCCTGAGAGCGAATGTGTCTTCGCAATAACCCAGAACGGAATAATTGACATCGAGGAGACCAAGTGAGTGCAGGGCGAAAAAAATACTGCTAACGGATGCTTAATAAACAAAATAAAACAAAAAAGATCAGCGATTGAGGATCTTCCTAGAAATCTCATCTGCAACCTCGGTCGTTCCCGATCTGCCACCGAGGTCTGGTGTAAGGACGCGCCCCTCAGAGAGCACTTGCATAACTGCTTTATCTATTTTTTTAGCAGCATCCTCCTGCCCGAGCCATTCCAGCATCATCTTTGAGCAGAGGATCATTGAGATGGGGTTGGCTGTGTTCTTGCCTGCATGTTTCGGCGCAGATCCGTGTATTGGTTCAAAAAGCCCGAAGTTATCGCCTATGTTTGCGCCTGCTGCCATGCCGAGCCCCCCTCCTATCTGTGCCGCCTCATCAGATAGTATGTCCCCGAACATGTTGGTGATGCATATCACATCGAACTCTTGGGGGCGCTTGATGAGGTGCATCGTAGCAGCATCTATATACAGCTCGTCAAATGCGACTTCAGGGTACTTCTGGGCAACTTCCCTGCAGGTGTCCCTGAATAACCCGTCCGTGATCCTGAGCACATTTGCCTTGTGCACTGCGGTCACCTTTTTCCTTCTCTTCATAGCATACTTGAATGCGATCTCAGCAATCCTCTGGCAGCCCTTCTTAGTGATGACCCGGAGTGCAACTGTGTCATCGCCAATCCTGAACTCGTAGCCCTTGTAGAGATCCTCTGTGTTTTCCCGGACGACTAACAGGTCGATGTCCGGTCTCAGTGCCTGGACCCCGGGGTATGACTTTATGGGTCTCAAATTAGCATAAAGATCAAAGAGTATCCTAAGCTTAACGATGACGTCTGCCGCGCTCTCACCTACAGGTCCTTTGAGGCATGCGTCCGAGGACTTTATTATGTCAATAGAGTCCTGTGGGAGGGCTTCACCGCGTCTTTTTAGGGTTTCGTCTCCTCCCTCTGCCTCCACGAACTCCATCTCGAGGTTCGTAGACTCCATAACTGCCTTAAGGACCTTCAGCGTCGCCGCAGTCTGCTCTGGACCTATCCCGTCGCCCGGCATTACCGCTATCTTGTATTTCTTTGTCATATTTTTGCCTCCTTGCCGAATCTCCTTTTGAGATTCTGTAGCAAACCTCCGTCTTTTAAGATTTCCAGGAGGAATTCGGGGTACTTGCCTACAACGAGCCTGCTTCCGTCTTCCCTGATTATGAACCCTCCTTCAAGGTCAATGCTCAACCTCTCGCCTTCCTTGATTACGTCTCGGGCTTCCTTTGATACAACGACTGGAAGACCGATGTTTATTGCGTTCCTGAAGAAGATCCTTGAGAAGGACCTAGCGACTACAGCTCCGACGCCTGCATATTTCAGCGCAAGGGGCGCATGCTCCCTGCTCGATCCGCACCCGAAGTTCTTACCCGCGACTATTATGTCCCCTTTTGAGATCTTCCTTGAAAAATCACTTACCAATCCTTCGAGTGCATGCTTCGCCAACTCGTTAGGGTCTGTCAGCACAAGGTACTTCCCGGGGAGAATCACATCGGTGTCGATATCGTCACCAAATAGCCATGCCCTTCCCTGGACTTCCTTTATCTTCTTGTCTCTGGTTTCCATCCTTCTCACCTAAGATACTTCCTTGGATCGGTAATCTTGCCCTCAACTGCCGTGGCTGCAGCCGTCTCTGGCGAGACCAAGTACACTTTTGAGGAAGTGCTGCCCATTCTGCCTATAAAGTTCCTGTTAGAGGTACTTACGCAGACCTCCCCGTCCGCCAGTATTCCCATGTGCCCCCCAAGGCAGGGTCCGCAGTTGGGGTTACACACTACCCCCCCTGCTTCGATGAATTCCCTGATGTAGCCTTTCCTCTCAGCCTCGAGGTAAATCCTCTGGGAAGCTGGTATCACAATGAGCCTGGTGCCGTCCTTGACCTTCCGCCCCCGGATCACTGAAGCTGCTGCCTCAAGGTCCTCGAGCCTGCCGTTTGTGCAAGATCCAATGAAGACTTGGTCAGCCTCCACCTCGCCAACTTCGGAGATCGGCTTGACGTTGTCAACCGAGTGGGGCATCGCCACCTGGGGCTCTAACTTGCCGAGATCAAGCTCGTAATGGGCTGCATAACCTGCGTCAGGGTCGCTTCTCAAAGGTGCCTCTCTCACACCTGTGAACTCGATAGTTTTTTTGTCGGGATTCACTATGCCGGTCTTGCCTCCCATCTCGATGGCCATGTTGCACATTGTGAGCCTGCTGTCCACGCTAAGCGACTCGACTCCGTCGCCTGAAAACTCCGCAGCGCGGTAGAGGGCACCATCGACTCCCATGTCGCCTATGATCTTCAGTATTATGTCCTTCGCTGAGACTCCCTTGCTTAGCCTGTTCTTGAGATTGAACTTGATCGTCTCTGGCACCCTGAACCACATCTCCCCGGTCAGTATTACGGATGCCATCTCTGTCGACCCAATTCCAGTTGCGAAAGCGCCGAGAGCACCAAGCGAACAGGTATGAGAGTCAGCACCCACCACAAGCATACCTGGCTTGACATAGCTCTCAGCGAGGACCTGATGGCATACGCCTTGCCTCCCTACTTCGTGGAAGTTCCTGATGCTGTGTTTCTTGGCGTAATGCCTAAGTTGCTTGTGTAGCTCGGCTGTGACCGTAGAGTTCGCAGGGACTTGGTGGTCAAGTATTATCACCACCTTCTCTGGGTCCCATGGCTTGTCATAGCCTACCTCTTTCATCACATTCAGCGTAAGGGGACCCGTCAGGTCGTGTATCATTGCAAGATCTATTTTGCCAACTATGTACTCGCCGGCCTCGACTTTTTGCCTGCCTGAGGCCTTGGCGAGGATCTTTTCGGAAATTGTCATCCCCATTGTTGAGCCTCCGGACTTCCGGATCATAAGTCTAGGTAGTCTTAAAAGATTTCCGTATGAAATCGATGGTTAAAAAAGATCTAAAAATAAAAAATTTTATGGCTTTATCTTCTTGACTAATCTCCTGCTGAACCTCAGCCCTTTCGCCCCAAGGGCCAATGCGACTAAAATAGGGTATGCCAAGAAGCAACTGCCCCCCATTGGGCACCCAAAACATGCCCCGCCGCAAGGCATTGCAATCAAATAGGAGGTGGGGACTGCAGATGCCGCAAGGGCAAATGCCCACCATGCCTTTGCCCTTTCAATTATCCGCAATCTTCCTCCCCCTAAGCAGTTTGTATGCTTTGCAGGCACTCACGCACTCCTTGCAGTTCACGCAAAGGGTTCTTTCCACGTTGTGGTCTTGCTTTATTGCCCACATCGGGCAGAGATCTTGGCACCTCTTGCACCCGGTGCAAGCCTCTGGCCTGTGCTCTACCCTGTAGAAGCCCAGCTTCGCGCCTGCCTTGTGTGCTAGACCCGAGATGGCACCCAGCGGGCAGAAGAAGAGGCACCATCCCCTCCCACCTGACATGAACAGCCCGCCTATTACGAGCCAGAACAGGAGCGACATGATCGCCCCTGACTGCCAATACTCGATGGCAGAGAGGTTTCCGAAGAGGGCAGATGCTAGGTTCTGTAGGACCGCAGAGGAGCAATACCTGCAGCAGATGCTGCCGAGCTGGTCCGATGCGAGCTTGTAGCCGACGAGGGCAGCGACTATTATGAAACCGACCAGGAAACCGTACCTCAAGCTCACCGTGAGCTTGGTGTCCCTTATCCTTAGCCTGAACTTATTCGGAATCGGCACCGCCCTGCTGATTGCCTCGCTGACGCCCCCGACCGGGCAGAGCCAGCCGCAGAATGCAGCCCCCAGGAATATCGAGGATATGATCACGCCGAACACAAACGCTGCCATGAACCACGATGATCCGAAGATAGAGTAGAACCTCCCGCCGAATATCCAGTCTATCGGCATCCTGTAGCAGACGCTGTGGAGCGTCGGCTCAGCGGTGTTGCCCACGATCAAATAGACCGCTCTCGTGAAGAGAGCGAAAGGTGCAACGAACAGGAAGAAACCTGCTACGAAAGAGATGTATCTCCATTTGTTTTTGATGAGCGTTTCTATGGAGTTCAATGACAACTACCTCCAGTCGTGGTGCTGCTGCTCGCAGCCCCGTTTACGAATTTGATAGGGATGAATGTGAGCACCGCGCCCGTGTCTGCATCGATTACCTCGAGCCCGCCGTCATAGATCACCGGTTCATCCATGTAGTAGGCTGGGATGTGGAATATCCAGTCAATGCCTAGGTTTGGGATCGATCCGCCTGGGTACAGGGGGGTTTCGAAGGTTTGCGTAGCTGCGTCATATTTGAATCCGCTGTTAACTTCCCAATCTACTGCTATATCGGGCGGAACATTCGCGAAGTTTAGCTTTATCTTCACGGGCTTCTTGCCCAAGTTGTAAATCCAGTGCGTAGAAAGACCCTCAAGCTGTGGCTGGAGCAGGTTCTTCAGCACACCCCTTGATTGCAAGTCTATCACTATAGGCGACATCGAGATCGGAGGTCCCGCTCCTCTCAAGATCATTGGGGCAGTGACATTCCCAGCTGGCACCGCGACCCAGAAATGCACAAGCTCCGATTTGCCCAGCGTGGCACTGTAAGCGCCCAATGAGAGCGTTATAGCCATCACTAAAACAAAACCCAAAATGTGTCTAGCCTTCATAGTTGCAAATGCATTGGAAACTACCTTTTAGCTTGTTCGGAATTGATCTCTGATGCATTATCATTTTATTGAAAAGTCTCGTATTGGGCTAGGGTAGACCATAAAACTCATATATCGAAGTCAAATATATCATTTCGAGGAAAATGTTCGAAGACCCTATCTCTAAGAGCCTCGAGTGGAGTAGGAAGGGATACATGGGGATGGCTCTCCTGCTAATGATAAATGAGAAGCCGCTGACTGGTTACGATATAATGCGCACCATGTGTGAAACAACTCAGGGCTTCTGGAGGCCAACTCCTGGAGGAGTTTACCCTGTGCTAAAGAAGCTCGAGTCCGAGGGGCTTGTGCGCGGGGAGTGGCAAGCCTACAAGGGCCGAAAGCGGAAGATCTACACAATCACGGAGGATGGCAGGAAGATCCTGGAGCATGTGCTGCTGAAGCAGAGCGAGATTGCCATGAGCATAAACAGGATCTTCGAGAGCTTCCTAAAGGACATTTTTGACTTCAATAGCCCCCAGGTGGCTCCGCCTTGCCTATTCTCAGCCTTCATGCCCGATACAGGCGTAGTCGATGATGAAATTGAGGATCTAAAGGAAAAGAGGGAGGCTTTGCTTCGGATGATAGGGATCCTCAAGCAGTGCCTTGCTGAAATAGATGATCGACTAGCGGAAGCTGAGCGAGAGGCTACTTTCTAGCCTTCTGCAGCGCATAATCAATTATCATTCCTGGAATGTCTACTTCAGAGACGCTCATGGCGCCCTTGAATTCTACAGTAGAATTCACTTCATGTATTACGATGCCTTCCTTGGTCTCCATTGCGTCGACCCCAAGGACACCTGTGCCAACGACCTCGGCTGCCTTGAGTATAAGCTCCCTCAGTTCGTCGTTGAGGTTGCAGACCTCCGCCCTCCCTCCCCTGGCGATGTTTGTCCTCCAATCATCTGGGGCGCTGTACCTGTATATCGACGCGGCTATCTGATCGCCGACCACGACCGTTCTTATGTCCCTGGGGGGGCGCTCTACCATCTCCTGGATGTAATAGATCTGGTACAGGGGGTTGCCCATCTCTTCCCTGTCCTCAAGAAGGGCCTGGGCAGTCTCGCGATCCTTTAGCGGTGCGATAAGCCTGCCCCAGCTCCCAAAGACCGGTTTGATTACCGCAGGGTATCCCATGTCCTCCTCAAGTACTTTCATAGCCTCCTCCTTCGTGAAGGCTACGATTGTCCTTGGAGTCGGTATCCCTGCCTTCGCTAGCTTCATACTGCAGAGGAGCTTGTCACCGCAAAGCGACGCGACGCTGAAGGGGTTAATGACATCCACTCCTTTGTTCTCAAGTATTGAGGTAATGTATAGCCCCCTGAAGTGGCTCACGCACCTCTCAATCGCCACCTCGCCGAAAATTTCGTCCTTGCTGAGATCGGTTATATCCAATCGGAGCTCTTTCGCATCTATCGGCCTCAGCTCGACCCCCTTCTTCTGGGCGGCGTTTATTATCTCCTTCTCTTCAACCCTGACCCTGTCATAAAGAAGAGAGAGGGTCTGCGTCAAAGCATTACTCTCCCCAGTCTTCGCCCTCAGACTCTGCAACTCTGAGCTCGAAGTTGCCCTTTTTGTCCTTCGTGACCTCGAGCTCCGCCCCGCAGTCAGGGCAGCTGAGGATCTCTCCTTCTATTACTTCTTTGGCATCTATGTCGCCATCGCACTCTGGACATTTAAATTTCATTTTAATCCCTCGTGGTATCCGCCTAAAAGGATTTTATGTTAATAAACATTTCTGTAAGGTATTTTTGATTTTTTATTGTGCACAGCTCAATATTCCACAGTTCGGTTTTTTTCATTTCTCTCTAGAATTGCGTTGAAATCCGCTAAAAACTCGAAAAACTTTCCCTCTGGAACTCTAGCCCCTGCAGCCATCGGATGCCCGCCGCCGCTGCCGTTGTGCCTTGGTGCGATCTCCT
>CALGKV010000050.1 GCA_937930465.1 Methanosuratincolales archaeon
GAGGGTGCCTTTCGCTATCTCAACTGTCTTGCCAGGATAGTTGCCTACGTTTTGATTCAGCCCAGTGAGTTGATTGAACAGCGCACTTTTCCCTACATTTGGGTTCCCAACGAGGGCAATCTCTATTCTCTTTTTGCCATCATAGTCCAATGCGCTCACCCCAAATTCATTCAGATGGGTTTAACTAGAACTTTGGAGGCTATCCCTCTGCCAATGGCAAGCTCAAACGACCTGACCTCTAGGATTATTGGCCCTTCCATCAGGCCCTTCTTCAGCACTTTGAACTCAGTCCCAGGTACCAGCCCGAGATCGCAGAGCCTTCTTATAAGTTTGTAACCTCCAACTGCGAATACTATTTTTCCCTTCTGGCCCTCCTGAAGGGCAGAAAGAGGCAAAAGCTCCTCGAGAGAGCATCTCCTTTTCTTTGAGAGAGCGTAATATTGATTGATCGCATCAAGATCCCGTTTTTCCTCATCCCGTTTTTCCTCATTACCAACAGATCCTTCAGCAAAGGTGTCGGAAGGGATTGTGCCGCATCCATTGCTTTTATCTCCATTAACGCCTATTTCCTCAGGTTCACTGCCGAAAAGGAATGCTGATAAAGCGGCGGCCATGGTGAACATGCTCATCCCTCCCGAGGTGTCAAGGGTATCGGCTTGCCATGCGGGCAGAATTTTGGCTTTCCAAGCTTTTCGTATAAGCGTGCCAAAACTCTGTCGCTCATGTGGTGTTCGATCCCGCAGATATCGTCTGCGACCTCCTCTGGGGATAGCCCAAGGTACTGGTAAAAGAAGCACTCAAGTATCCTGTGCCTAGAGAGAACTGCCTTTGCAGCCGCACGACCTGTTTCAGTCAGGCGAACCCCCTCATAATCTGTCCTTATGACAAATCCCTTTTCAGAGAGACGTTGCATCATTTCGGTGACTGTCGAAGGAAAGACGCCAAGGGCGCCCGAGATCTCTTTTATCTTGACGAGACCTTTCGAAGACTCCTCAGAGAGCAGGTATATGAATTCAAGATAGTCTTCTGGATTCTTGTGCTCGCGGTACCCCATAGGAGACACAAGTTTCGGTGTGCCTAAAAAATATATATGCTTTTCGTATAAGCGAAAGGTTGTGGCTACAAGGAGGCTTTGTATTTTTTAGCTATCGAGCTCTCCTTGCCTAGGAAAGTCTCGTAGGGCCCGTAAAGCGCCTTGATGCCCCTCAATGTCTCTCGGATTGCCTCTTCGCTTTCGGCCTCAATGGTTATCCGCATTATGTCGATTTGGTATACCTTTAACAGGATTCTCGACATTGCCCCAGGCGCGCCGATCTTGTCGGGTGTGACTGAAACCTTTGATCCCCACTTGCTAGCGATTTCCTCGAGATCCTTTATGGTTATGCGCTGCCCCCTGAGGCGGAAGAGATCATTGACGAAGTAATATATCGTTGTCGAAAGAGGCATTTTGTAAACCACCTCATCTAGAGTATTTCGACGGCAGACTAAAGCCTTCCTTTTTCAACTCAGATAGCGCATTTGAGTAATACCCGCTATCCAACTTAGATACTAGCAGGTTATAATCGTTGATTGAAAGTATTGATGGGATTAACAGCTGGTAGAATGACTGAAGCTCGCTTTTGTTGAAGTATCCGCTAAGCGGATTCCTTGCCTGGCTGATGTCCGGATCGATCCTGATTATGCTGTCGTAGATTATCTCCCAAGGCATCCCAGGGAGGTATTTTTTTATCATGGGCAACGCTTCTCCTGGCTTAGAGTATGTGAATGCTTCTGCTTTGATGAGAGCTTTTATGAATTTTGTAACCACCTCCGGATTCTTGGAGACGAAAGAGGACTTGAAGACCTGGAGGCAACAGGGGTAATCCATCGGATAGACTTGCTTATCCCACTGGACCAGACTCAGACCACGGTATGACGCCAAGGAAGAGTATGGCTCCCATAGGAAAGCAGCCTGGATCTGGTCATTTTCAAGCGCGAGCAAAGCATCGGCTGGAGAAAGGAAGGTGGAAAAAGTGGCGTTTATCCCCTGCTCCTTCATAACCTGCTTGAATACAAAATCGCCGGGTACATAAAGGACTGTTCCTACCGTTTTGCCTTCGAGGTCGCCTATAGAGCTTATCCCGGACGAATTCTTGGCTACCAGTGCTGTCCCGTCCAAGGAGTTGCCTGCAACAACTATTGAATCAAGATTCTTTATGAAAGCCGCTATCGCTACGGATGTGAGGGGTGCGCCATCTATCTCGTTTTTTGTGAAGGCAGTTACCAAGTCTGGGACGCTTGCATACTCAATCAGTGTGACATTTAGTCCCTGTTCTTCAAAGAACCCTCCTTCATAGGCAACCCACACGATGCCGTAGCTTGCTGCAGGCAAGTATCCTATCCGCATATTGGTTGCAGGCGGCTTGTAGAGGAAAACAAAACCAACCGCTGCGACAATCACCAACATAGTTACCAGGGCAGAGGCATAAATGAGGCGCTTGTTCATGAGCTACTCTAAAACCGGGGTCAATTAATCTCTTTCGATTTTCTTTCCATATGAGCGCGTGCAGACTTTAGTCCTGCAAGAACAGAGGGGACATCTCTCGATTCTACCCGAACCGAGATCCTAACGCACCTGGAGGTCATATTTCTTGTTCCGCAATAAGCGCAAGTGAAAGTCTTCGATCCGTCCCGGCAGGCCCCTGGCTGTCCGCATCTACTGCATAGGAGTATAGAATAAAGCATTTTTGTTCGCCCTGCCTATAAGATGCTATCAATAATATCCGATTATTTTATAAATATGGCGATACCAGATCAAACCAACCTATATTCAGGTGAATCAAAAACTTGAGCGAGATATGTTCTAAGTGCGGACTTCCAAAAGATCTATGTGTTTGTGAAGCGATTGTAAAAGAGCAACAGAGGATCAGGGTCTTCTTGGAAAAGAGGAAGTGGGGGAGAGACGTAACCATAATTGAGGGCATCGACGAAAAGAGCATAAACCTGAAGGAGCTTTCAGGTAGACTCAAGAGCAAGCTGGCATGCGGCGGGACTGACAAGGACGGAAGAATAGAGCTTCAGGGCGATCATCGGGAGAGGGCAGCAGAGATCCTTGTGGAGAGCGGATTCCCTAGCGACAACATAGATGTCGAATAGGCCTCAAAAGGAACGGGCTAGAATGGGAGAAATAAAGGACGTTTTCTCCTCTCTAAAGAGGGGCAGGGGGGTTAAGGTCTGCCCGGAATGCGGCAGCACCGACATATCCCCGATCACTATGACCGGATACATTACCCAGCCTAACTATGTCTGCAACAAATGCGGCTTCCAGAGCACGATATTTCCTGAAGTAGATGTATCAGAGATCAAGGGGAAAAGAGAGGAGGAAAAGGGTTAAGGCTACTGCAGAGGCACCTCTATATTCAGCTCCTTCATCAGTTCCTTGTACCTGTTCCTGACCGTTACCTCTGTTACCTGGGCAGCCTGGGCGATTTCCTTCTGAGTCCTCCTTTCGTTCTCCAGAAGAGATGCGACATATATCGCAGCAGCCGCTAGCCCTGCTGGGTCCTTGCCTGCCGTAATCCCCATCTTCTTTGCATCCCTGATAATCTCAGCTGCCTTGTGCTGAGTAGTGCCGCTCAGCTCCAGTGCGCCTCCAATCCGCGTTATGAAGTCGATTGGGTCTGCTATCGGGATGTTGACGTCGACTTCCCTCAGCAGAAGCCGATAACACCTGGCAACATCCTTCCTCCCAGCCTTAGTGTAACGCGCGATCTCATCCAGCGTTCGCGGGACCTTCTGAGTCCTGCATGCCGCATAAATTGCGGCCGCCATTACAGACTCGATTGATCTTCCGCGGACTAACCCCTTCTCAACTGCATGCCTGTATATCACTGCAGACTCCTCCTTCACACTCTTCGGAAGCCCAATCTGCGAGCTTATCCGGTCAAGCTCGCTCATTGCCTGGGCGAGGTTCCGGTCCATGGAGCTGTGGACGCGGGTCCTGATCTGCCATTTGCGCCAACGCAGGATCTCTATTCTCTTCTTTGGCTCAAGCTTCCTGCCCATTGCATCCTTGTCGCGCCAGTCGATTATTGTGGAGAGCCCCCTGTCGTGGACTGTCGGGGAAAGGGGAGAACCAACCCTGCTCCTCTTGTCCCGTTCCTCTGAGGTGAACGCACGCCACTCGGGACCTCGATCGATTATCTTTTCGGTTACGACCAGACCGCAATTAGTGCAAGTCACTTCACCGCGCTCAAAACTCCTTACGAAACTCGAACCCCCGCAAGCCGGGCACTTAAGCGAAGCGGACTCATTTTCGGGTTCCTGTTCTGTACCTCTCACTTTCTCGGCGTCCTTATCATTCTTAGTCTCAAGTTT
>CALGKV010000051.1 GCA_937930465.1 Methanosuratincolales archaeon
CCCGGTTTCTTCCAAGACAAGGGAGGGAATAGAAAACCTGTACAAGGCGATCGGGGAGCTGTTCTGCTCATGCGGCGACCTCACCTAGGGGCTAAAAAATCGTAGGAACCTCCATTTTCCTCCCTGCGAATGCCCTGAAAATGTCCGTGCCACTCAGGACCCCTATAATCTGCCCATTTCCGTCCTTTACAGGCAGCCTCCAGACTCCCCACTGACGCATTATCGCCGCTGCCTTGGCAATATCCTCCTCTGCATCGACCGTGACTAGAGGGGTGGACATTATGCTGCTGAGAGAAACGTCCTTTCCGAGGCTGCCTATTGAGATTACCTTGTAGAGTATGTCGCGCAGGGTGACTATCCCAATTGGCACCTCTCCGTCAGTCACGATCAGGCTGCCCACATTGGCTTCCTTCATGTACTTCCCTGCCTCGTAGGCTGATGTCCTCCTGTCGATGCTCTTAACAGACTTCTCCATAAGGTCTTTGACCTTAACTTTTGCAAGCATCCTGTTCAAAGCCTTGCCGCTCGCGGTCCTCGGTATAGACTCAACGAATTCGAAGATCCTGGGGACCTTGAAGGCTGCCAAGTTCCTCCTGCAGTGCTCCTCTATCTCCTCGACGTTTGCTTTTTCCCCTTCCTTGAGCACTACGAATGCCTTCACGTTCTCGCCCCTCACCGGGTCAGGTATCCCTACGACAGCCACCTCTTTTACCTTCTTGTGCTGGTGTATCACCTCCTCGACCTCCCTCGGGAAGACCTTGAAGCCGCTTGCGATTATCATCTCCTTCTTCCTGCCCACGATCGTGAGGTAACCGTCGCTGTCCAATTTGCCTAGATCCCCTGTATGGAACCATCCTCCCGAGAATGCCTCCTCGGTCTCCACCGGTCTGTTCCAGTACCCTTTCATCACATTGGGGCCCCTTACCGCTATCTCACCGACTTCACCAGGCGGCAGTTCCTTACCATCATCGTCTATTATCGCGATCTCTACACCGGGAATCGGAGGTCCGACCGACCCCGGCTTCCTGCGTCCCCTATATGGGTTTGAGGTTATCACAGGAGCAGTCTCAGTCATGCCGTACCGCTCGAGGATCTCGACACCAAACTTCTCCTTGAATTTGTTGAAAGCCTCGACCGGCATCGGTGCGGATCCAACAGTCCATAGCCTGACCGATGAAACATCGTGGGATTCGCTTTTTTCCTCAAGGAGCTTGATGTACATTGTGGGAACTCCCATGAAGACCGTACACCTCTCCCGCCTGATATCCTCTAACACCTTGGCTGCGTCGAACCTCTCGTGGAGCACAACCGTGTAGCCGCAGTAAGCCATGCCGTGGACGACTATCCCTAGCCCGTGTATGTGGAACATTGGGAGGGCCATCAGCACCTTGTCGTTTTCATTCAGCTCCCAGATCTCTGCGAGCGTGCTGATGTTAGACAGGAAGTTCCTGTGGGTTAGCATTGCCCCTTTTGAGAGCCCAGTCGTTCCGGACGTGTAACAGATCACTGCAAGATCTTCCTCTGCATTAAGCGATGGGAGCGGGGCATCGTCGAAGCCCTCAATGATCTTGTGAAAAGACTTGAATCCCTCCGGCGGGCTTTCGGATGTAACTATCACTGCTTTGACCGTCTTAAGATCATTAATCACCTCCCGCACGAACTGCAGGTTCGACCCTGAAGTCACGACTGCGGCTGCCCCAGAGTCGTTTACCATATGCTTGAGCTCGTGCTTCCTGTACATTACATTGAGTGGGACTGTGACCCCGCCGCACTTCAGTATCCCAAAGTGGGCGATTGCGAACTCGGGGGAATTCTGCATGAATATGCAGACCCGATCGCCTTTCCCGACGCCCAATGCGGAAAGTGCCTTGGCGAACCTTGTGGAAAGGGAGTCCAGCTCCCTGAAGGTATAGTCCTTATCCTTCCATTTCAGTGCGACCTTGTTGTGCAACCTCTTTGCGGTCGACGAGAGATTCGAGTCGATGCTCACCCAAACTTCACCTCAATAACCAACCTTTGCCAATTTTATAAGGTTTGATTATTATAATTATTTATAATAGATGAGCCTGCGCCGCCTACGGATTCAATATTGAACAAAAATTATAATTATAATTATTTATAGTATTACATGGATGAAGGCTGATGTCTCTCTCGGCACCGCAGAAGGAAATTGTAGTAGCACTACTCGAGCTGTATGACAAGAAGCGATCCCTCGTGAAAAGCAAGGAGATCGCAGCGAGAACAGGCAGGGACGAAGGCACGGTGAGGAATATCATGCCAGTCCTAAGGGCGATTGGGCTAGTCGAGGCAATTCCCGGGCCAAAGGGAGGTTACCTCCCGACAAGCAAGGCATATGAGAGCTTCAATGTACCGAAGGGACCGCGGTCACTCTCAGTCCCGATCTACACGAAGAAAGGCGAAAAGACCGAAGTAACCGTCACTGACATCCTCTTCAAGAGCGTATTCAGTCCAGACTTCTGCCAAGCCATATTGAAGGTCATCGGAAATCTCTCGAGGTTCAATATAGGCGAGGAAATCGTGATTGGCCCAACGCCTTCTGGGAGAATGGTGATCGAGGGAAAGATCGCAGGCAGGGACGATCTCCATGGAGAGATACTCCTGGATGTGATAACCTTGATCAGCATCCCCCGCGTAACTGTCAGCGAGGTGATGTCGAAGAGGATAGTCTCCGTCCCTGCGGACGCGCCCCTCAGGACAGCCGCAGAGACTCTCTACAAAGAGATGATAAGGGCAGCCCCGATAGTTGAGGGTGGCAGGCTCGTGGGCATGATCACCAGCTCAGACATCTCAAGGTGCGTAACTGAGGGCAAGATGCATTTGACTGTCCGTGAGGCAGCCACAAGGAAGCCAGTGCTCATAGGCATGGATGACGACATGCTTCAGGCAATGGAGAAGATGCAGAGATCCAGCATCGGCAGGCTCGTCGTTGTCGATGCAGATGAGAGGCCCGTCGGGATAATCACTAGGACCGACATCCTGCTCAGGATCCTGAAGCCCTTCGAGATGATAAACGCAAGGAAGCCTGAAGGCCGGATTCTCTAGTTCAGCCCATGGGCTGGGGAGTGCGGTGCCCGATCCGGCCCGATAATTTCTGAAACTGCCTTTAGGTCAGGAGGTATCTCGATCGGCTTGCCACAGACGCTAATGACCTCCTCAGGATCTTTGAGGAGGTGCCCTGTGCAGACGCATACAACCTCAGCGTCCTGGGATACTGACCCGGACAGAACTGCCTTCTTGACCCCTGCAACGGAAGCTGCGCTCGCGGGCTCAACCCCAATGCCCTCGAGGCAAGCTATCATCTTTTGGGTCTCGATTATCTCATCATCTGTCACTGAGTCGTAAAGCCCATTTGATTCCCTTATGGCATTCACAGCCTTCGGCCAGTTCACCGGATTCCCTATCCTGATCGCAGTTGCGATCGTTTCTGGTGCCTTCACTGGGCTCAGCTTCTCAAGGTTTTTCCTTAACATCTCCACAACCGGTGCTGCACCTGCAGCTTGGACGCCATACATCCTCGGCTTCTCCTTGGTCAGGCCTGCGCCTTCAAGCTCGACGAACCCTTTCCATATCGCCGAGATGTTGCCGCAGTTGCCCATTGGGACTGCTACGAACTCAGGCACGCGGCCAAGCTGATCCACGAGCTCGAATGCGAGCGTCTTCTGCCCCTCTAGCCTCCATGGATTTATGCTGTTGAGCAGGTATATTCCCATGCTTCTTGAGACGTCCATGACCAGCTTGAGTGCCTGATCAAAGTTCCCCTTGACCGAGATCACCTTTGCTCCATGCATAAGCGCTTGTGCAAGCTTGCCCATCGCCACCTTGCCGGATGGCAGTATCACATAGCAGGTGAGCCCAGATCTTGCGGCATATGCTGCCAGCGAAGCTGAAGTGTTTCCCGTCGATGCGCACGCCACAGCTTTTGATCCTAGGCTCTTGGCCTTGGTGACGCCCACCGTCATCCCCCTGTCCTTGAAGCTTCCGGTTGGGTTACGCCCCTCGTACTTTATGAAAAGCCTTCTGACGCCCGCCCATTTTGCAAGCCTGTCACACCTGTAAAGGGGAGTCCCTCCCTCGTCCAGCGTGACTATTTCAGCCCCTTCCTCTATAGGTATAAATTCTCTGTAGCGCCATACCCCGAACGCCCTATTGGAGAAGTCCTCGAATGTTACCTCTGGAGGTTCCATGCAAACCTCGAGAAGTCCCCCGCATTCCTTGCAGCTGTAAATTATCTCGTCAGGATCAAATTCAGCGTTGCAGTCTATGCACCTCAGCACGGCATCAGACAACCTTTGCACCCTCTTCGCTTATCTTGTGTAGGGAGAATTTGGCCCTTATCCCGGCAGCGCTGAAACTCTCTACCATCCTCTCCCCAACCCGAATCCCGGCGCCCTGCGGGACAATTGCGAAGACCGAGGGGCCTGCACCGCTAATGCTGCATCCGTATGCGCCCGCCTCCATGGCTGCTCTCTTAACCTCCTGGAAGCCGGGTATGAGCTTTGCCCTTGCAGGCTCGACTATCCGGTCGCTTGAGATCCCCTCCCCTGCCATTTTCGGATCATTCTTCATTATCCCTATTAAGAGGAGGGCAAAGGAGCTCATCTGTGATACAACTGTCCCCAGCATCACCGACGCTGGGAGGACCTCCCTCGCGAGCCTAGTCTTCTCCTGGGCGATCTCCAGCTCTGGTGTCGCCTCCACCACCTCCACACCCGCCAATGGGCGAAGCTTCGTAACTTTGATGGGTTCATAGTTGAGGATCACGGTGATACCGCCGAGGAGGGCGGGTGCCACATTGTCAGCATGCGCCGAACCGCACGCCGCTTTCTCTCCCTCCATTGCGCACTCGAGGACTTCGATCTCGTCCAAGGGCTCATTGAGAAGCACGTTTGCAGCAAAAGCGCCAGCAGCAGCAGAAGCCCCTGAGCTGCCCATCCCCATCCTGGGAGGTACGCCCTTCCTGAGGTGCATTTTGAGCCCGTATCCATTCGCACCAGCTCTCCTCAGGACCGCCCTTGCCGCAACCATGGAGGAGTTCTGATCCGGTTCTGCTGATATTGTGTCCCCGCCTATGCCCTTGACCTCTATCTCGTCGTTGGCAGACTTAATCAGGCTGACTCTGAGAAAATCCTTAGGGCTGTCTAACGCCATCCCCATTAGATCGTAGCCAGGCCCGAGATTGGCTATTGTGGCGGGGGCGGATACCTCCACGGACCTCACAGACCAAAACCTCCTTTCCAGATTAGATTTTACTGGTAATTAAGGGTTAGCCATTTTTGTCTAGGGCTCGTCGATTGTTTTTTGGCAGCATTAGGATACTGATGTAAGGATTCCTTAAATCATTTTTATTATTCACGATAATTATATTAGGATCTGATAAAGATAATTGGTAGGTGAGAGTTTTTGCCAGAAGTAAAGGTCGCCAAGGTCTCTGAAATCCCTCCTGGGACGAAAAAGAGCATAAAAGCCTCCAAGACTAGGGTGCTGATAACGAATGTTGATGGTAAATTTTACGCAACGCAGTCTGTCTGCAGCCACTTGAACAACCCGCTCTTCACCGGGCGTCTCCAAGGGAATACGATCTGGTGTGATATGCATTGGGCTGCCTTCAATGTGACCAACGGCGAAGTAGTTAAGCTACCCGACGGTTACTCCACTGATAAGATTCCTCCCCTGAAGACCTACCCGCTCCGTGTCGAAGGCGATGACATCGTTGTGGAAGTTCCTGAGTGATCTTTTCGCCCTCCTTTTTCTCACTCTCGCCAGTCCAGCGCTAGCCAATACATAAATTTAAATCCCTGCCTTCTTCGTTTTTATCGAAGGTGCCTTGGATGGAGACGAATTTCAAGTTCTTTAGCAAAAAGCAGGGAGAGATCCGACTGACTCCTGAAGTCGTCGCTGAAAGGAAAGCCCTTCTCAGCCAGCCGGTCGAGCCTGTAGACTTGGAAAAGGCGGTCACAATAAAGGATCTCGTCGAATCATGGAGGGATTGTGGGATCCAGTCTAGGAGCCTTGCAGAGTGTGCAATCGTCTATGAGAATATGCTGAAAGATCCGGACCGTCCAACTGTTATGATTGGTCTGTCTGGCGCACTCATAGCGGGGGGTCTCCGCAAAGTCCTCAGCACAATGATAAAGAAGGGGATTGTTGACGTTGTTGTCTCCACAGGCGCCATCCTTTACCAGGACTATTATACTGCAATGGGCTACAGGCACTACAAGGGGACCCCTAACGCCGACGACTCTGTGCTGCACGACCTTTACATTGACCGGATATATGATGCCTATGTCGACGAGGTAGGCTTCGTGAAATGCGATGATGCCATATCCGAGTTCTGCACCACGCTAGAGCCAAGGCGATACTCCACGAGGGAGTTCCTTTACTCCTTGGGTTCCACAATAAGGGACGAGGACTCTATACTTTACAATGCATACAGGTATGGCATTCCTGTCTTCTGCCCGGCGATAGCGGACAGCTCAATAGGAATCGGCCTGGCGGGGTACTACAGGTGGGCAAAGGAAAACGGCGTAGCGACGTTCGTGGTAGACGTAATGCGTGACAACTTCGAGATCGCCCAGATCGTGCTCAAGTCAAAGAAGACAGGATCGATATACATTGGGGGCGGCGTCCCCAAGAACTACATCAACGATGCCGCGGTCATGCTCGACTACACGCGCGGTCACGCTTACGCTTTCCAGATCACTGCCGATGCCCCTCATTGGGGAGGTCTCACAGGGAGCACCCTCGACGAGGCTAAGTCCTGGGGCAAGGTCTCGGCTAAGGCAACGCGTGCCACAGTCTACACAGAGTCCACGATCGGTCTCCCTCTGATAGTTGGGTACATACTGCAGAAAGGTGCCCACTACGGGAGGAAGCGGCTCAAGTTCAACTGGAAAGAAGCTGACCTCGATATCGATCAGTATTAGGGCAAATTCAAGTTGCCTTTCTTTCCCCCTTTAGTCAGCGACCCGCTTTCAGCCTTGGCCCCTTTCGAGGTAGTCCATGCTGCCTGGTCTGTACCCTTCCAAGTCAAGGCTAACGCTCCTGAAACCTATTCTCTTGAACTCCTCCACGATCTCCTTCCTAAGGCCAGCGTCGAGCGCCCTTCCGATCTCACCAGGATCGACCTCGATCCTGGCTGAAAGGTCTGTAAACCTGACCCTCGCCGTTGTGAAACCCATGCTCCTTAGAACCCGCTCGCCCTTTTCTACCATTCTCCCTTCTTCCGTGCTAAATCGGTGCCCGAACGGAAACCTTGTCGCGAGGCATGAATTGGATCCCTTTTCGACACCCAATCCGATAATTGCAGAGATTTCATAAGCCTCCTTTTTGCTAATCCCAACCTCCGCCAGCGGGCTCATTATTCCCATCTCCTTCAATGCCCTGATCCCAGGGCGATTAGCTTTGATGTCGTCTGAGTTCGTGCCGTCGACGATCAGTCCTATTCCGAGCCTCCCTGCTGCAACCCTCAGCTCTCCCATCATCGCTGCTTTGCACAAGTAGCACCTGTCCTGAGGGTTAGTCAGGACTTTCTCAGGAAGTTTAAGATGGATTATCTCGTGCCTTATGCCTGCCTCCTTGGAGCTCCTGATCGCCCTCTCGAGATCCTCCTCCCCCACAAACTCGGTCACCAAAGTTATCGCCACTGCCCTGCTGCCAAGGGATCGTGCCGCTATGGCTGCGACTAGGGTGCTGTCGACCCCGCCCGAAAATGCGACAACTGTCCCCTCCTTGCCATAGAACCAATGCTCTAGCCTCTTC
>CALGKV010000052.1 GCA_937930465.1 Methanosuratincolales archaeon
TTTGAACCCTTGTTCCGATAGGAGCTTAAAGGTTATCGGCGTCGATATCGAGTATGGTAGATTCGAGACAACTTTGTCTGATTCAGGAATGCCGATCCGCAAGATGTCTGCTTGGACAACCTCGACATTGGAACCAGCGAACTTTTTCTTGAGATACCTTGCGGATGCAGGATCCTTCTCGACCGCTACAACTCTACTTGCCCTCTTACTCAACTCCTCCGTTAGAGTGCCGATTCCTGGCCCGATCTCGAGCACCGTATCCTTGCTGGAGATCTCCGCCGAATCAATCAAGCATTTAACGAGCCCAGGGTCCACAACGTAATTTTGCCCATGGATTTTGCTAGGTCTTATACCCGCCTCTTCCAACGCCCTCTTTGTGAGCGCTAGGAGCGTCTTGTCCTTCAAGTTCAGTATTCCTTCCTCATTGGCGGCTTGGTGAAAATATAATACTTGTCCTCGTTCATTATCTCCTGCATGATTCTCTTCACGACGGTCTTCTTCGGGTCCGGTATGCGGGTCCTGCTCTGGATGTCTTCGAAGCTTGAAAAGGGACCCTTCTTTCTCTCCTCAAGGATCTGCCACATCGCCTTCTTGCCTATTCCTGGAAGGAGTTCTAGGGAGTGCATCCTTGTAGTTACAGGGCCTGCACTATTAAAGAACGAAACGAACTTTTCCATGTTCTTGGTCACTAGCTCCTCTATAACATTCGGGAGCTCGTCCTTGGCATTCTGAGTGAGCTCCTCATAATCGATTCTCCTTTTAACATGGTCTATCTTATCCCTGCCCCACTTCCCGATTGCTATAAGCTCCCTATGCTGGAATGAAGCCCCCGGCACCGGGATCAGCTCAAGGAGAGTAAAGTGCTCCGTCCCTATTGCTTGGACAAGAGGCTCCCTCCTATATAGGGGCCTGGTATCCCTCGGATGCCCATAGGGTAGGTGCTCCAAGACCACGGCGAAGTCTTCGAACTTTCTCGGTTGATCCCTGGGGCTACTCATAAAGCTCACCTTTTCTAATTGGTATATTTAGATTAATAAATACAGCAAATAGTTATAGGCTTACCTGAACATATTGATGATGCTCAGGAGCTTCTCGAGCTCGGAGGGGAGGACTGGCCTACTCTCTGCGGAAAATATCGTCCTAAGCTCTTCTACACTCGTGGGCAAGATGTTTGCTATCTGGACTGCGAGCGTTGGTGAAATGCCCTCCTCTTTCAGCCTGGCAATCAGAGCATCTGCCTTCTCAGCATCGATCTTTGAGAATTTGGATGAATAGTCGTATGTGAGCTTCTGGAGGTGGCTCAGCTCCCCATCCTTCTGGCGCTGCTCCAATAGCATTTTGACCTTGGGGAGCGTCAGCTCTTCTTCTTTGACAATCTCTCTGGGCATTCACTGCCCCTCTATTGGCTTTATGTGCTCCGGTCTTACGATTATTGTCTTCTCGAACCCGCCCATGTGCACCCTGATCACGTAGGCCCTGCCCCTCTTCTCAACCACAGTCCCAGTCCTTCCGTGGAACCTCCTGTGCGGCATCCCCTTAACCGTGGACGGGTCAATCTTGATCACGACCTTCTCACCTTCAGCGTACTCCCTGAGTATCCTGTTGATGGGGGAAAGTCCCCTTTCTCTAGGACCCTTCTTAAGAAGGGTTCTGGTTCTGTTCCTGTAACCAACCGAATGCCTCATCTCTACACACCCTCGTTTACCGCAATCACGTCGAGCTCAGTGCACCTCGCTCCGCAACCAAGGATCTCTGAAACGCTCGGAGTCGTCCTCCTCCCGTCCCCCGAGATGAGCTCCTTGACATAGAGCCCTCCCTGGCAGCGGACCACTAGCTCAAGGTGCCTAGGGTCGATCAACTTGACCGACATCTCATAGACCTTCTTGAGCCTGAGCCTGTCAGCCCGGCGATGCAGCACTCTGTTCGGAGTTAATTGATTTATAACACATCCATTAAAGCTTTTCCCCAATTCAGCAGCCTCTACTTCGCCTATGTCGCGGTCCAGCTCAACAAGGGCCCTATATACCTTCTCGGCAACCTTAGCCCCCTCCTTGAGCCTCCTAACAGTTCTCCTGTCCGAGATCCTGAGCCCTGTCACCTCAACCATGCCTTTCCCCCCCTTGTTTATCTCAGCCTCGATACCCTTGAGATCCAGCTCCCTATGCTTCGGATCCCTTACCTCGACCACGAAAGGTCTCCCGTTCCCGCTCATTATCGCGTCCACGTCCTCCCTGCCCGCTCCATGGAATTTTGTGTCAATTCCACCTGCTGCCTTTAGGATTGGCTCACTGACTATCTCCTCTACAGATATGGGATAGATCTTGCCGGTGCCATGGCAGACCTCGCACCCCTTGCCCCTGCAGTGGACGCAGTCCCACTTAGATTGGGGTATCCCCCTAGCTAGCTTTCTGTATCTTCCGAATATGAAAATCGGCATCGGACTTACCTTCACCACAGGTCCGGGTATCTCAATCGTCACAACCACGTCTGGTCTCGAGAACTCAACAGCCTTTCCAGTCGCCTTTGAAACCAGTTTACCTATCTCCCGGCTGACTTCCATTTTCATGGA
>CALGKV010000053.1 GCA_937930465.1 Methanosuratincolales archaeon
CAGAAAGCCAGGCGCAGCTCTTCGTACCTGGTCTTACAAAAGCCCTCGCCTAGCTTTCTTATCTCGTTCCTAATGCCCTCGATCTCTTCAAGAAGGGTGGTCTCCAATAGGATCACTTTAACAATAAAATGTTAAAAAATAATATTTATATTTACTGAAATGCTATTGTCATTGGGGGTAATTTTGTGGTCGCTTTACCTGCAGAGGTAATGAAGGTTCTCAACGATCCGCGGGCTTCAAAGGTCCTAGGGACAAAGACTCCTGAGGGGCATGTGCACATAATCCACGTAGGCAGCCTGATGGCGCCAGACCCCAACACAATGGTTGTAGGCGCAATACTGATGAAACGGAGCAGCAGCAACATGGAAAACATGAAAAAATCTGGGGAGCTTGCATCCCTTCTCGTCACAAAGGAGATGGCTTCATATGAGATCAGGGCAGAGGTTAAGGATTACCTTACGTCTGGTGAGATAGTCGACAGGATGAACGTGGAGCTGAAGAAGATCGGTCTCTCAGCCAGGGGTGTATGGGTGCTAGAGCCCAAGGAAGTATGGAACCAGAGCGCGAGCTACGAAGCGGGTAAGAAGATGGCGTAGCTCCATCGCCTCCCTTTTTTCCAAATCCATTGCTACAGATGGCGCGCCAAATAATTTTCTTTTCAGACTAAAGACAGAATAAGGAAACAATAGCAGCAGCTGCTAAAATTTACTGCTTTTCGGCTAT
The DNA here is from genome assembly GCA_937930465.1 of Methanosuratincolales archaeon. GTDB lineage: Archaea > Thermoproteota > Methanomethylicia > Methanomethylicales > Methanomethylicaceae > Methanosuratincola. Next base: position 724 of record CALGKV010000053.1, read on the forward strand.
CGCCCAATCAGAAGAAACAAGAGACTATAAGCAAAATTTACGCTGGAATTGGGGTATTGAGGGAGATTGCCCAATAGTGGATCGAAAAAGAGTACTCGCAGATTTCCGGGCGGGGATCGCAACCATGTCCTTGAATAAAATCCATATATATATGAAAAAATCGCCATGGAGTTCGATAGAAATCTGCAAGGTCCAATAATGAACGGAAAAGCATTATTGCAAATTTGCAGGTTTTGATCCGGGCAATGAATTGGCAGTGAGCCACAAGAATGCAAAATTCCTCGGGAAGCAATCATTTGAGGTAAAAGCGAAAATGGTGTTCGAAGGGGCAAGAAATCAAGAGTTTTGCCATAAAGTCGCCGAATTGAAGGTGTGTTGAGATGGACTAAATGCTTGATATGTGATTTCATCGATCCAGACTGGCTGATCGCCGACTATGATTTAAAGACTTTGCGAGGTCCAATAAGAAATATTTATATAAAAAGCATCGTTATTTACGATACTAAGTGATAGTGATGAGGAGTACTGCTGGTGCCTGCCTTCTATTCATTTCCTTCTGACCGTCTGCCATTCTCCAAAGCAATTCCACCATGCAGGATTCCTTTTATGAACAAAAAGAGTTCGATTGTCCATTAGGAGGTTCTTTGATGAGAGTTTCAGGTGCTAAGGCCGTGGTGGAGGCATTGAGGGATGAGAAGATTGAAGTGATCTTTGGCATCCCGGGGGGCTCAACAATTCCTTTCTATGACGCCCTCTACGAATGCGCTGAGAAGGGGGATCTGAGGCATATACTTGCCCGCCACGAGCAGTGCGCGGCGCACATGGCTGATGGGTATGCGAGGGCGAAAGGGATGCCTGGCGTATGCACTGCCACGAGCGGCCCTGGGGCAACAAACCTAGTCACAGGGATCGCCGTAGCGCATATGGACAGCTCACCGGTCGTGGCAATAACAGGGCAAGTCCCCCGTACCATGATTGGGAAAGATGCCTTCCAAGAGGCTGATATTGTTGGCATAGTCACTCCGATCACCAAGTATGCCTTCCAGATAACCAATGCCTCTGAGATACCTGATACCATGAGGGCTGCTTTCATGCTCGCAAACACGAACCGGAAAGGTCCGGTCTTAGTCGACATCCCTAAGGACGTCTTCTATGAGGAGGTGGACTACATGGAAGCGGAGAAGGTCAGGATAGGCGGGTATGTCGTCAAGAGCGGAGAGCCCCACCCCTATTCGATCAAGCGGGCGCTGGGTCTCGTCCTTGAATCTGAGCGCCCGCTCATCGTAGCCGGAGGGGGCGTAATTGCTTCAAACGCGAGTGCCGAGCTTGTGAGGCTTGCCGAGCTGATGCCCGCTCCAGTCGCTACCACGCTGATGGGCAAAGGGGCCATCCCAGAAGTCCATCCACTATCCTTGGGGATGATCGGGATGCATGGTAAGGGGGAGGCAAACATGGCTGCGGAGGAGGCAGACCTTTTGATAGCCGTAGGGATGCGCTTCAATGACCGTACCGTTGGCAGGATGGAAAAATTCGGCGAGAACGCAAGGATCATCCACATCGACATAGACCCTGCGGAGATAGGGAAAAACTTGGGCGTGGACGTTCCAATAGTTGCAGACGCGCGGAAGGCTCTCGGGACCCTCGCAGACCGCCTCCTCGAGGTGGGGATCAGGAAGAAAGAGAACGAGTGGTCCAAGAGGATCGCCGAGCTGAAGGAGAAATACAGGGAATTCTACAATAGCGATGAGAGCAAGGGTGCCTTAAGCCCCAAGCGCATAATGAAGATCCTCCGCTCGAGCATACCTGAACGGTCAATCGTCACAACCGGGGTTGGGCAGAACCAGATGTGGGCAGCCCTGCATTTCCAGGTTCTCGAGCCCCGCACATTCATCACATCTGGAGGGCTTGGGGCGATGGGTTTTGGGTTCCCGGCGTCGCTCGGCGCCAAGGTTGCCTGCCCGGACAGGCCCGTCTTCAACATAGACGGCGACGGGAGTTTCCTTATGACCGAGCAGGACCTAGCAACCGCTGTGGTCGAGAGAATACCGACCGTTACCCTGGTGTTGGACAACCGTGTGCTCGGAATGGTCAGGCAGTGGCAGTGCATGTTCTGCGACAAGCGTTATTCAGAGACGGATCTGGGCGCTGTTCCTGACTTTGCCAAGCTTGCTGAGGCTTACGGGGCAGAAGGGATCAGGGTTGAAAACTATGGCGATCTAGAGTCGGCGATAAGGAGGAGCGTAGGCGCTGAAGTTCCTGTTGTGATAGATGTTCCTGTATCGCGGGACGAAAAGGTGCTCCCAATGGTCCCTCCTGGAAAGACGCTTAGGGAGGTAGTCTGGTTTGGCTGAGGACGAGATGCGCATAATATCTGCACTTGTGGAGGACAGACCAGGGGTGCTCTTCAAGGTCGCCTCACTAATCCGGAGGCGCGGCTTCAACATTGCCACAATAACGGTCGGCGGGACAGAGAAGGAGAAGGTCTCAAGGATAACGATCACGATGAAAGGGAATGCGGCTATTGTCGAGCAGCTGGTCAAGCAGCTCAGCAAGATCCCGGACGTCATCAAGATCAGCGAGCTCGAGCCTGAAGCCTCTGCATTCAGGGAGCTGGCGCTTGTGAAAGTCTCTGCGGCTGAGCCGGCGAAGCGCTCGGATATACTGAACTACATTAGCATCTTCAGGGCGCGCGTGATCGACGCCTCGAAGGACTCCCTAGTGATAGAGGTCGTAGGGCAGCCGAGGAAAATCCAGGCATTCCTTGACCTCATGAAGGGATTCGGGATAATTGAGATGGCAAAGACCGGGATAGTGGCCCTCTCCAGGGGAGCCAAGTCCGCCTCCGCGGCTGACTGATCCCTTGGGAATCTGATCCGCTCAATTTTTCCAAACCCTTATGCTGACACAGCCTTTCTTGAAGGCAGAAAGGCAAGCGTTTTATTTTCTGAGTGCAAATATGACTACAGAGGAGATCTCAATGGGCTACATGTGCGGATGCATAAACGGGCACACCTGGTGGTATTTCACCGATGCTACCCCATGTCCATACTGTGGTACCACTGAGAAGGCTTGCACCGAATATGACCGGAAGGATCTGGTCAAATACGAGTGCGAGAAGAGCCACAAGTTCTGGGCTGACTACAAGGTCACCGTGTGCCCGATGTGCGGCACCAAGAATGTTGCTAAGAAGAGCGCATAAACAAAAACCCCATTCTTTTTTTAACTTTGATTCCAACTCGTAAATTTTGGTCATATTTATAAACAGCAAAGGATATTCTGATTCCGGTGAGATGTATGGTGACGATATACAAGGACAATGATGCGGATCTTTCCGTTCTAAAAGGCAAGAAAATAGCAGTGCTTGGTTACGGCAGTCAAGGCAGGCACCAGGCG
>CALGKV010000054.1 GCA_937930465.1 Methanosuratincolales archaeon
TGAGAGCCGTAGAGAACTCTTCAATAGAATTCCATGAAGGGGCCAGTATGCAAAGTGCAGCGTCGTAACACTTCCCGGAAAATATGCCCAGATCTCGGTAGTCGCCTATAAGGTACCTGGTTTTTTCCGAAACTCCCATCTCCATAGCTGTGCGGGTGGCCTCTTCAACGCACCTTGACGACAGGTCTATGCCTGTGACAAAATATCCAGCCCTTGCCAGCCGGTTGGAGATCCTACCAGTGCCACAACCAAGATCTACAATCTCCTTTCCCGTGCCTAAGGACTCCAACACGGACAGGATTGTCAGCAGGTCCCTTTCCCCAGCATCCTCCTGCTGTTTCAATACTTCACACCACAATTCCTCGTCGTATCCGTAAATCTTCTCATGCATAGGCATACTTGAAACACCTGACCATAGTTCTTCCATCCGTGAACATGGGCGGCCTACTTGAGTCGCACTTGGTGGAGCTTTCGCAACAGCGGGGGCTGAACCGACACCCGCCTGGAGGCGAAACCATGCTCGGAATCTCTCCTTCAATAGGCCTTAGGCCATTTGAGGGCAGGGATTTGATCAACGATGACGAGTATGGGTGTCTTGGAGATTCAAAGAACGCTCTTGTCTCAGAGACCTCGATTATGTCGCCGCAGTACATAACGCAGATCCTGTCAGAAACTTCTTTCAACAGCTGCAGATCATGGGAGACCAGCATCATCGAGTTTGAGCGACCCCTCACCATTCGGAGGAGCTCTATCACCAAGCGCTTCTTCCCCTCATCGAGGCCTTTAGTCGGTTCGTCCAAAAACATAACTTCCGAAGATCCACAGGCACCCATTGAAACTAGCACCCTTTGGATCATGCCTCCGCTCAGCTCATGCCTGTAGGATCTCGCCACCCTACCGGGGGATCCTATGCCGGTCTCTGAAAGCATCTGCTCTGCCCTTCGGCACCCTTCCCTTCTTCCAATGCCTGAATGCTCCATAAGCCTTTCAGATATCTGTAGCCAGCTCTTGAGGAGAGGGTTCAGCGAACCGAAGCCCTGGGGTATTAAGGAGAAGTCCCGACCTATTATGCGCATGGCCTTCTTTTTTTCAAGCGTGAGGAGGTCTTCTCCCTTATAGATTATCTGACCGCTGACCTCTGCATTGTCCGGAAGGAGCCTTAGTGCTGTGTGCAGCAAGACGGTCTTGCCGCTTCCTGACTCGCCCAGGATTCCGAGGATCTCGCCTCTATTTAGTTCAAGATCCACGCCGCAGAGAGCTGTGACATCCATGCCATCCATCTTGAAGATCACTTTGAGGTTCCTGAATTCTATCAAGCGACCCATCTCCAACACCTCGCGAACCTCCCATCCCCCAACCGAACCTGGGGTGGGGCTGATCTGTAACATCTAGCCGAGCGATCCTTGCAGCGCCCGTAATTGAGGCAAGAGGCTGCAAGACTTTCCTCCACAATAGCCATTTCACCGGCGACTAAAGATTGCGTATATGGGTGGGCTGGCGAGGAGAGAACCTCATCCGTCTTTCCTTCCTCGATTATCTTACCCCCAAGCATAACGCATATCCTTTCAGTCACCACCCTTACCAACTCCAGATCGTGGGAAACCAAGACGAGGGCGAAACCGCATCTCCTTTGGGCATCGATTAGCTGCCAAATAATCTTAGCCTGGGTCGACGGATCTAACATTGAAGTCGGCTCGTCAGCTATCAACAGGTCCGGATTGAGTGTCAGCGCTCTCGCTATTACCGCCCGCTGTACCTCCCCTCCGCTCAGATCCCTTGGCTTGCGCCTCAGCTGATCCATGCCCAGACCAAACCTTGAAGCGTTTTCCATGACTAAAGAGAGCTCTTCTTTTCTTGTGCTCGCTAGCCTATGAATCCGCAGAGGCTCAGCAATGCTATCATAGATGTACCATGTCGGATCGAGCGCCAGATCTGGGAACTGGGGCACGAACTGGACCCTCCTCCTGAAGTGGAGCTTGGCCTTTCTTCCCATTGATGAAAGGCGGGAATTTTCGAATAGGACTTCGCCAGATGTCGGCGATATAAGACCCGCCATAATTTTGGCAAATGTGGTTTTGCCGCTCCCGGACTCCCCGACCAAACCCACGATCTCGCCCCGCCTGATCGTCATCGATGCCCCATCCAATGCCAAGAGCTGGCTCCTCCCTTGCTTGAATTGCTTTGATACCTTGATGCAGGAAAGGAGGGGCAATTCCGAATCGAAGACACCATTTTTAGGCTCAGCCAATCCGATCATGCAGCATCACCAATCTCTCTTACGCTTAATCGGCTACGTTCCTCAATCCCCATGCCGACGAGTATGAATCCAAGGGCAGTGAGGGCTATGCTTATGCCAGGAGGGATGAATGTCCACCAAGCGCCGTATAGAAGTGCCCCCCTGGTCATTGCATAGTGGAGCATCATGCCCCAGCTAGGGTTCTGCGGATCCCCGAGCCCGATGAAGCTCAAGCCGGACTCTAAGAGTATCGAGCTTGAGACCGCAAGCACGAACCTTGCGAAGACGACCCCTAGAACATTAGGAAGGACATGCCTGAATATCAGGCGAACCCTCCCCGCCCCTATTCCGACCAGGCTTTCTATGAAGAGGCTGCCGCTAACCTGACGGGCCCTAGCCCTCACAAGCCTAGCAGTGGTCGGCCACCAGAGCAGCCCTATGACTGCAATTACATTCATAAAAGACGGTCCCAAGTATGCCGCCAAAACTATCATCAAAGGGAGGGCAG
>CALGKV010000055.1 GCA_937930465.1 Methanosuratincolales archaeon
ACAAGAAGAAGAAGCGCAACAAAGGCAGCAGTCCGATTCTTTGTGCTTAGCGTAATCGGGGCGATAATCATATTGGCAGGCATACTCTACCAGAACTTCCTTACCGGTTCGTTCATGCTCGAGCAGTCCGCATTCTCTGGCGTGCCGAACAGCGAGCTTGTTCTGCTTTCAGCGTTGTACGCAATTGGCTTCGGCATCAAGGTCGGGATATTTCCTTTTGGTTTATTCTGGCTTCCCGCTGCGCACAGCGAAGCCCCAACTCCTGTAAGTGCGATTCTTAGTGGTGTAATGGTGCAGATTGCAGCTTTCGCAGCCAGCCGGATAATCGGCGTGATTTCGCCTTTGAGCTATGAGTTGGGCCTGTTGCTTGTCACATTAGGTGCTTTGAGCGTCATATTCGGCGCAGTGCTTGCAGCAGTAGAAGCAACTTATGGGAGCAGGTACTCTAGGTTCCATGTAAGCCAAATCCATATAAGGGGAATAAAGAGGATTTGGGCATTCTCTACCTCCTCCGAAGTCGGGGTATTTTACATGCTGATAGGCCTAGCATTGATGGCGCCTTCCCTGTCGCCCCTCTTCTTTGCAGGCATACTCCTGCACTTCCTTAACCACGGTCTTGCGAAGGCTCTTCTCTTCTTTGACAGCGGCTTCGTAATCGAGGCTAGCCGGACAGCAGATCTTTCGCTCCTCAAAGGGCTGGGGAGCAAGGTAGGCGTCAACGGTCTTACATATCTCATTGGCGGATTCTCCCTCTCGCTGATACCTGGCACTCTGGGGTACAACACCTTCTTGGAGTTCACCCGTGGGCACATCGGGATCGAGATAACCCTAGTAATCATCACGGCTGCGCTCTTCATTTTCTTCACCACCATTTATTCGCTCAAGACAATAGTTTCAGGAAGGCCGAGGGCCAAGGTAGAGTTTATCGGCAATGTGCACAGCCACGCGGTTCTCAGGATCCCTGGGGCAGTGCTTGCAATTTGCATCGTCGCCCTTGGAATTGTAGTGCTCTTGGGTGCGAATGGGATCGCCCTTGAGGGGTATTATCACCAGTTTGAAGAGTGGTTCAGCGTGGCTGCAAGGACAATTTCAGAACCGTGGTTAGGTGTTGCATGATGTCGTATATTGTGGCTCCACAAAAGAAGCTTAAGGAACCAATCCCCGTTCCAGGCACTAAAGAGAAAGTAACAGATCTTGTCATCATCCATGATCAGACTAAGTGCACTGGATGCGGTCAGTGCATGATTGGGTGCGCATACAAGCACTTCCGTACATTTGACAAACGGTTCGGTCTCCTTTACGTATTTGAGGATCCAATAAACAAGGGGCGATATGTTAATGCAAACTGCTCCCATTGCGTCTTCCCAATGTGCCTGGCATCCTGTCCAAAAGAGGCTATTTACAAGGACGAGAAAGGGATAGTCCGAATATCTCCGTTGCTTTGCGTCGGTTGTGGGACTTGCAACCAAGCCTGCCCGATAGGGATCCCCAGGTTAGATGAGGAACGGAAAGTATATGTGAAGTGCGACTTCTGTGACGGGGATTGGCCTATGTGCGTCCAGATGTGCAGCTCGAATGCACTGCGGCTGCTCCCTAGAAAGGAGGCGTTTGAGTACGTCAAAAAGTTGAGAGGTGGTCAATGATGTCGGGCGATGCTGATCGGATCAAGAGCTGGGAGAGGCTGCTCGAGGCAGGGCTGAAAGTAACTGAGCATGTCCAGGATGAGGAAGCAAAGAAGTACCCCCTAAGGAAGCAGTTCAGGCCTGCGGCGCCGGACATAGCCAAAGCTTCGCTGAAGAGGGATTTCGAGGTGGGTTTAGTATACTATGTGGGGGATGATGTGGAGCAGGATCGGGCACTTTGCGGGCTCGAGAAGAAGCCCCCGACCGCCCATACATTCAAAGAAGCTATGGAAAGGAAACGCAAGATCTTAGAGGAGTCTGGGATAATGAAAGAGCTTGGATTTGACAAGAAGAAAGGTCTCTTCAAATATTGAGGCGATTGCTCATGAGTACCAAAGCTTCATCTAGTTCAACTGGAACAAAGTACGGCTATTTCTTGGGATGCGTAATGCCCGCCAAGATGCCTTGGGCAGAAAAGGCGACATTCTTGGTCTCGAAACATCTTGGGCTAGATTTTGATTACATGAAGGAAAGCGTCTGCTGCGTGCGCCCTGGGGTGTGGAAGGCTATAAACCCAGACTGGTGGCTGACGCTCACGAGCCAGAACTTGGCAACGGCTGAGAAGCAGAATATAGTGATAGTGGACTCCTGCAACGGGTGCTACATATCCCACTGGGAATGCCTCCAGGAGCTGAAGGAAGAGCCAGAGAAGCTTGAGATGGTCAACAGGAACCTGGAGAAGTCAGGGCTGAAGGTAACCCTAAGCACTGATGTGAAGCACTTCCTCCAGGTGCTTTACGAGGATGTCGGGATCGAAAAGATAAAGGCGAACGTAGTCAAGCCCTTAAACATAAGGATAATGCGGCACATAGGATGCCACGCAAGGAAGCACGACGAGCGTTTCCCGATTTACTTCGATGAGATAATGCGAGCAACTGGCGCAACAATAGTGGACACGCCCTACGACAAGACCTGCTGCGGTCTCCTGCTGTATTTTGCGGATCCCAAGACTTCAATATTTGAAAGGATAGGTGTGAAGATGCGGACTGCTAAAGAATTGGATATAGATGCATATGCGCTGATCTGCTCTGGGTGCTACGACCAGTTCGAGAGGGCAGTGAAAGTCTACAAGGACGAGCGTGGCATAGCTTTGGAGACCCCGATCGTGCACTTCTCAGAGCTTTTGGCGCTCTCCTTTGGATACAAGCCGGAGGACTTTGGCATGATGTACTGCCGCCCTATACCGCCAACCAAGCTCGTACAGAAACTCAAGGAGGGGAAATGATTGAAATTCGAGGGGTCTCTTGATGTTGCGGAATATGTCAGAAAGGAGATCTACCCTGATGGTCTTGAATACGTGCCGCTCAGGGAAAACAGGGTAATTGTTAAGGTCCCACCCGGGGATCTTGCAAAGGTAGCCGAGCTATTTGTGAAAAAATTCGAAGCAAGGCTCATTCATGCCACGGCAGTCGATCTTGAGCTGAGAGGCTTCGAGGTTCTCCACATATATGACTTTTCCAAGGTGAAAAATAGGCTTGTTGTTGTTGTCAAGGCATTGGTCGACAAGGACAATCCTGAATTTCCTTCGATTGCAAACATCACTTGGCAGGCGACTTGGGCAGAGAGGGAGATGAAAGAGCTGCTGGGGGTAAACCCATCGGGAATGCCAGACCCGAGGCACCAGTTCCTGCCCCATGAGTGGCCAAACCCTGTTGAGAGCGGATCGATCCCCGAGGGTTACAAGTTCGATGGCTCCGCGACGACCAAGGAGATGTACTTGCCGCTAAGGATGCCTATAGAGGAAGCCTACCAGACGCTTATACCGATAGGTCCGTACCACCCTGGCGTAATAGAGGGTCAGATTGTATATGTCAAGGTCGAGGGCGAGCAGGTTGTTGCTGCAGACATCAAGACGGGTTTCCACCACCGGGGCATAATGAAGCTGATAGAGCGGAGGGGATACAACAAGGGCGCGTTCCTTGCGGAGAGGGTATGCGGGATCTGCTCTGCAGCCCACGGGCTCGCATACATAACTTGCGCCGAGAACCTCTATGATGCCGAGGTCCCGGACAGGGCGCTCTATATAAGGACCCTTCTCGCCGAGCTGAACAGGATGCACAGCCACCTGCTCTGGGTAGGCGTTGTTGCGGATGTGATCGGCTGGAAAACGGGATTCATGTTGATGTGGGGCCTCAGGGAGCGCGTAATGGACATAATTGAGGCGATCACAGGGAATAGAGTCAATTACGGCATCTGGAGGATGGGCGGGGTCAGCAGGGATGTCCCGCAGGAGCTTGCCGCGAAGGCGAAGAGGACCGTAGACGAATTGAGAGAGGAGTGTGCAAAGCTGCTCATGCTAGTCGCAGACCACCCAGTCGTGAAGTCGAGACTCATCGGCGTAGGCCCGCTCACAAAGGCACAGGCCTACGACGGGGGCGCAGTCGGGCCTGTGGCTAGGGCGAGCGACTGGAAGATCGACGTCCGGACAGACAACCCGCCCCATGCAATCTACGATCCAAAGGTGATCTCTTGGGAGGTCATTACTGACGACCACTGCGACACCTTCGGAAGGACTCTAGTCAGGGTCAAGGAGCTGCTGGTTTCCTGCGGGATAGTTTCCCAGTGCTTGGAGTACTTGACTAAGACAACGGGTGAGATCAGGATAAAGCCCAAGACAGTCCCACTAGGGGCCGAGGCTGTCGGTCTTAACGAGGCTCCCAGAGGGGAGCTTGCCTATTACATAAGGGCCTCAGACAAAGACTCGAGCCTTCCCCACAGCATCAGGATAAGGACGCCCAGCTACAGGAACAACGCAATAATCCCCTTGATGCTCGTAGGATCCAACCTGGCAGACGTCCCGGTGGTAATGGGGAGCACGGATCAGTGCCTTGCATGCACCGACAGGTTCGAGATAATTGACGAGAGGCGTGGAAGCAGGAAGAGCCTTACATGGGATCAGCTCGTAAACCTGAGCAGGAGGGCAAGCAGATGGTAGACTTGATCTACACCGCGGTCAGTCTGGTAGTCATAGTGCCTTTGGCGCTTTTCTTGGGAGTCATATACTCCTACCTGCTGAGGAAACTTTCTGCAAGGTTCCAGTGGCGGGTCGGACCCATGTTGAGGATGTACGGCGACCTGAAGCCTCTTCTGGGGACAACCAGGCTGCTGCAGCCGCTCTACGACATCCTTAAGCTCTATGGTAAGGAGACGATCGTCCCCGATGTCTCGAGGAGGCGACTATTCGTATATTCCCCGTACCTCTCCCTTATCTTCGCAGTTGCCGCAATATTGTTCATTCCATTCCCTGGAATGCCTTTGCTGTCTTGGGTGCCGTATAGCCTGATAATCGCTTCATACTTGCTGATTGGATCCATCCTCTTTACCATACTTGGACCTATTGCGAGCGGCTCGCCATGGGCAGCCATAGGTGCAAGGAGGGAGGTCGAGCTCTTCCTTGTTTCCGAATTGGGGTTTGTGCTCAGCATTTTTGCGATTGCAATAGCAAGGCAGTCGCTTGTAGTATGGGAACTGTCAAGGGGGGCTCAGTCAGTGTACTTGGCATTTTTGACGATAGTTGCCGGGGCTTTGATGTTTGCTGCGGTGTTAGGGAAGCTTCACATAAAGCCCTTTGACATGCCTGAGGCAGAGGCGGAGATAGTGGCAGGGTCTTACACTGAGTACTCGGGGAAGCTGTTGGGAACTTACTACCTGACCAAGGTATTCCTCCTCTACGGGCTCGTTGGCCTCTTCATCTCCCTATTCCTCCCGCCGATTGCTACCGATGTGCTTTGGCTCCCGCTGTACGTTGTGGCGGCTGTAGTGTTTGTCTTCCTGCTTACCGCAGTTCAGGTTCTGAACCCCAGGTACAGGATCAGGAACGCGATAAATTGGTACCTCAAAGTGGTAATCCCGCTGGGGGCGCTGAGTTTCATCATCGCTTTGGCGATATGGTTGGTGGTCTGAAATGTCTACAGAGATTAAGATCCTCAAACAGGTGCTGTCGAAATACAGCAAGCCGATGACTTTGACCTACCCGTCTGCGGTCTCCCCTGAAAGGAGGTACAGCCAGATACCCGAGGGGCTCAGGGGGATACCCGAGCGAGACAAGGACAAGTGCATCGGCTGCAGGGCGTGCTACTTCGTCTGCTCCGGAAGGGCCACCAGCATATACGACAATGATGCGAA
>CALGKV010000056.1 GCA_937930465.1 Methanosuratincolales archaeon
GTGCTTGTTGGCAACACTGCCATGCACCACCTCTTCGCAGGGATAGATGTGAAGAGCCTCGGGCTGTCTCCTTATGCGGCTGGCATTGGGAGGGCCAGCGACTTCAGGGCTAGGGACGTGGGCATCGCAATCAATCCATCAGGCAACGTGCACCTCCTGCCCAACGTCGCTGGCTTTGTTGGCGCAGACGCGATAGCAGACATTCTTGCGTCTAGACTTCATGAGAAGGAGAGGCTCACGCTCCTAATGGACGTTGGAACAAATACTGAGGTAATGCTCGGCGACAAGTATGGAATATGGGCATGCTCGACCGCCTCGGGACCTGCGTTCGAGGGGGCGCACATCAGGTGCGGGATGAGGGCGGCTAGCGGCGCAATAGAGAAGGTATGGATAGACAGCGACTTCAGGGTCTCCTATAGGACCATTGACGACACGAAGGCGCGCGGGATATGTGGTTCAGGGATTATCGACGCTGTCGCCGAGATGCTAAGGGCAGGGTTGATAGACACCTCTGGCAGGATCCAGCAGGCGGGGGGCAATGTACGGGAGGGGGGGAGCGGAAAGGAGTTCGTCCTAGTTCCTAAGGAAGAGACTGAGACGGGCAAGGAGGACATAGTAATAACCCAAGACGACATAAGGGAGATCCAGAAGGCCAAGGCTGCAATCTATGCAGGGTACATGACGCTAGTGAGGAAAGGTAACCTTGACAGGAAGACCCTTTCCGAAATAATAATAGCAGGTGCTTTTGGCAATTATATTGACCCTAAGAACGCAAGGATAATCGGGATGATACCGGAGATCACGCTGGAAAAGATATCTTTCACCGGCAACACAGCCGGATCAGGCGCAAGGCTCTGCCTCAAGTCGCTCGAGGTGAGGCGTGAGGCGCAAGACGTGGCCTCCAAAGTTAAATATGTAGAACTTGCGGCACAGCCCGTCTTTGAGGAGGAGTACATAAACGCGATGTACTTGCCGAATAGCAATCTTGAAGACTTCCCGGAGACTATGGCTCAAGTGAAGGCACCCAGGGTGGTGAGGCGATACGTCAGAAGATGAGATCGCAAAAGCGCTGAAAATGATAGAGGGAATAATATGCGTCAAAGAGCTGAATGAGGAGGAGAAGTCAGAGGTATTGAAGCTTGAAGAGCAGGCTGAAAAGGGCGTGCTGATGGGGCTCTGCAGGGGGATAAACATCGGTGTCAGGGAGGCGCTCAAGAAAGGAAGAGTCTACGCCTGCGCCACAGACAGGTGCTTCAAGTGGCCCAATTCCTCCTACATAAAAATAGTTTGCGGTGATGAAGTGATAGGGGAGGACGTTAACGAACAGGAGAGGCTCGAGAGGCTGAAGCGCGAAGGGAACATCGTCGCGGGGACGCTTGTCTTTTACAGGGACAAGATGAAGCTATTTAGGGACAGGCGGGACGAGACAATGGTGCAGATACTGCCGCTCGAGTTGGGAGAGATAAGCGGCAAAAAAGCAGTGGCCGGGAGCCCATCCCCTCCGGCAGACCTCTTCCTGAAAGGCAGGATGGGGATAGACAGGGAGTGCAGCGGACTTGGTACTGTTTTGATTGGCATAGATGGTTAATCTAACAAAGAACCTTCTTGAGCGGCTGTTTGATTGCACCATTCAGAAAACTTGCTGCGCCTTCTCCTGTGATATTAATAAAAAATACAGGGCACGTATGGCAGCAGACTGCCCAGCACCAAACTCCATTTTGTACCCTTCTAAACTGATATAAGCGTTGATGAACATAATTATGCACAGTGATTCGATTGTGGAAGTCGATAACAAAGTTCTTTGAAGGGGCGCCTGCTAAACTAAAGGTCGCCAGGCTTATGGTAGAACTTGGATTCGGAATTAATGAGTCGGGAAGGGTAGTCTGCGGAAATGTTGAGATCTCTGATGCAGACCTTTCAAGGGCTGCGGACGTCGACAGGAGAGTCGTCAGGCAGACGATCGAGGAGATAATGAAGGATCCGCTGATGAGGAAGATATTTACTGGAATAAAGCCAGCCGGCAGCTTCTTGAAAGAGATAGCCCCTGCACTCGGGTACGGGGTTATCGAAGTCAGGGCAAAGTCGGACGCTGTTGGTGTGATATTCCATGTCACAAAACACATCTCAGACGCAGGTTTATCGATAAGGCAAATTCTAGCAGAGGATCCGGAGCTCAACCCGGATCCTAAGCTGTTGATAATTACTGACACGAAAGTGCCCGGCGAGGTGATATCAAAGCTCCTCTCAATCCCAACAGTCACAAAGGTAAGCGTAAGCTGACAGGCCGTTTAGCGACTTATTGCTCCACCAGCGAGGCTGGACTAGTCGGCGCGTGCATTAGAAAACCGCTTCAATAGCATTAAGGCGGCATATAAAAAAAGAACGATAAAGGATGGGTGCGGAGACTGAAAGAGAATAAAGGTCAGGATATCTTCATTGGAATGGAATCATAGTTTATCGAGACGGCGTCGCAGTTGATTATCCTGCCGCTTAGGTATTCTGCATATCCTCCTAAATCCAAGAGACCATGCCCGCTCATATTGAAGAGTATCACCTCCTTCTCCTTGGAATTTTTCGCGATCTTAATTGCCTGGAGGAGCGCATGGGCGCTTTCAGGAGCGGGCACTATGCCCTCAATCCTAGAGAAGAGCTTTGCTGCATCGAAGACCTCTCGCTGCTTTACGGCGACGGGTCTAATCAACGAATTCTTTACTAGGATACTCATCGAATACGCCTTTCCGTGGTACCTCAACCCGCCAGCATGTATTGGAGGTGTCACGAAGTTGTGCCCCACAGTGTACATCGGGAACAGAGGAGTCATTCCGGCAGTGTCGCCATAATCATAGGCATACACCCCGCGTGTGAACGAAGGGACCGCTTCAGGCTCGACCGAAATGAACTCCGCGTCAAGCTTGCCGGCAAGCTTTTCCTTAAGGAACGGGTATGCAAGCCCAGCGTAATTGCTTCCTCCGCCGACGCAGCCGATGACGTAATCAGGCTTGCGATCTACAAGCTCCAGTTGCTTAATTGCCTCCTGGCCTATGATGGTCTGGTGCAGC
This sequence comes from Methanosuratincolales archaeon, assembly GCA_937930465.1. Lineage (GTDB taxonomy): Archaea > Thermoproteota > Methanomethylicia > Methanomethylicales > Methanomethylicaceae > Methanosuratincola. Next base: position 3,060 of record CALGKV010000056.1, read on the forward strand.
AGGACGAAGTTGGTCACCGAGCCCAAGGAGTACTTGGATTTTGGATCGTTCTTAACGGTTTCAATGGCCTCACTGATCGCTACACCAAGGCTGCCGGGGTGGTTCGGGGTTTCTGACAGGATCTTCCGACCGAACTCAGTCACATTGCTTGGAGAGGCGTATACCTCCGAGCCGTAGAGCTCCATCAGGACCCTCCTGTAAGGCTTCTGGTCGTGGGATGCCCTTGTCATGAAGACGGTGCACCGCATATCAAACATTGCACATGCCAAAGACAAAGCCGTGCCCCATTGACCAGCGCCGGTTTCAGTGACTAGCCGCTCCACACCGTCTATCTTGTTGTAGTACGCTTGCGCGATAGCAGTATTGCCCTTGTGGCTCCCTACGGGGGAGATGCCTTCATACTTGTAGTAGATCTCAGCAGGAGTGCCGAGGTACTCCTCTAGTCGCTTCGCCCTTATAAGAGGGGTGGGCCTAGCCATCCTAACGTATGTCTCCCTGACCTCATCAGGGATTTCGATGTACCTTTCTTGAGAGATCTCCTGCTCGATTAGGCTCTTAGGGAAGAACCAAAGCGAATCGAGACCAGCAGGCTTCATTGTTTTTGGATCGAGCGGTGGCGGACATGGCTCCGGCAGATCCGGCACGATGTTGTACCAATATTTCGGTATTTCGTCTACTGGAAGGTCTATCCTAAGACCTTCGCCAAAAACGGTCACCCATTTTTTTCACCAATGTTTTTATTAGGTAAATGATAACCATATTTAAGCTTTTATGTATTTTTTTATACATAACGGTCAGAAAGAAGTTATATCCGTACTGGCACGAAAATAAAGTCTATGCAGCAGAATGCGCCTCTCAAGCGGCTCCTCTACTGGCTGATTGCTGGGACTAGAGGAGGGGAATCCAGGGGGGCGCATAATCGAGTCACTGAAGGATATGCCGAAGAACGCGAATATGCTTTCGGACGAACTCGGGATGGAATACAAGAACGTACGGCACCATCTTGATGTGCTCTTGAAGAACGGGTTATTGAGCACAATCGGCGAAGGATACGGCGTGACCTATTTTCTTAGCTCGGAACTTGAAGGAAACTATGGAGTCTTCGAAGAGATCTGGGAGAAAATCGGGAAAAATAGTAAAAAGAGGGGATTGAGAAGGAGGTATTGATTATGAAAAAAAGAAGAGGATGCATATTTGCCATCGTCTCAATAGCACTGCTCCTTAGCATTTTCGCGCAGTCGTCTTTCTCAAGAGCAGGGATTTTCAGCCCGGCAAACGATCAGCAAGGAGGTGGGATGAACATGCGTCATGAAGGGAGGGACATGGAAGTCTATTACACCATTCAGGCAGCTCTCTCATTTGTCAACATGTTCCTCTCTATTCTGCTGCTGGGGGTCTATGTAGACACATACAGGAGGATAAGGTCGGAGTTTTCGCTTTCCCTGGCTATAGTCTCGATAGTGCTTTTCTCCTATGCCCTTTCTTCCAATCCGCTGCTGCACAGTGCCCTCGGCTTCGGAGGTTTCGGGCTAGGACCGTTCGCAATGATGCCTGAACTATTCAGTTGCATAGCCCTTTTGATCCTTGTATACATCAGTCTCCGGTGAAAAGTTCGGGGTCAATTTGGGATTTACTTGGTCAATTTCTTGGAAAATCAATATGAATCGATCAGAACTAGGTTCTTTTGGTGACCAAAATGAATAAGAAGAGCATAGCCATATTGCTTTTGGCGGCGCTGTTCATTGCAGCCATACCGACTGCCTTTACGCTAGCAGCGGATAGCGCACAGACCCCCGAAAACCGAAAGACGGCCTGCGGCCTAGATGCCATAAAGGCACAGGAAAGGGATCAACTGAGAGACAGGGAGTGCCTGACGGGCACCTCTGTTGACTGCAACGCAAACACAGCTCAGGAGAGGATCCAGCAGAGAAGCCAAGAAATGGGCATGTTTCCCCCTCAAGCGGGCACCTACTGCGACTCAAGCTATGATTGCCAGGGCTTGATGCTTCAATTAAGGGGAATGCTCCAGGCGAATAACCAGAAAGGCTTCGGATATGTCAAGTGAGAAAGAATAAACCAATTATTCCTTTTTTTAGTTTGAATTTTGATTCAATGCTGCACACAATGCTCCGCTAGATTCGTCAGTGCTTTCACTGGATTACTTGCCTTCACTATCCCAGACGCGACTAACACCCCCTCAGCACCCAGCCTTATCGCGGCCGAGACGTCGTCTCCGGAAGTTATTCCGGCGCCACAGAGGACGTGTATTCCGATCGTAACCTCCTTAATGAGGCGCACTGCATCGCTCACTATTTCTGGTCGGGCCTTGGAGACGGAGACGCCGCTCCCAATGAGCTCAGGGGGCTCTATCGCTACCATGTCCGGACCGAAGCTCGCTAACGCGCGGCCCGCCAATGGCGTGTTAGCGCAGACGCAGTTAATCAGCCCCAAGGAGGAGGAGCGCCTCAAAGTTTCCTCAATTATGTCTAACCTCAGGCGTCTCTCGGAATGGTTCAATATTGTTCCGGAAACTCCGGCTTCCTTCAGCGAGTCAAGCGTCAGGCTCCCGGTGTGAGCGCCAGGCTCTTCCGGATCAGCATGCTGCGAGAACACAGGGATCCCAACACTGCTTGCAATTCTGAAAAGATCAGGCGTCTGCGGCGCAACGGCTATGCAGACGCCAGTGTCTTTTGAAACGCGTTCAGCGGCACGCGCCAATTCCAGCCCTTTTTGCCCGAGGGATTCCCTGTAGGTCTTGAAATTTATGAGTATCATCGGATAATCAACTTTCAAATGCAGCACCCCGTTTTAGGTTGATAATACAAAAAAATGAATGCGGGTTGGATCAGCTTCCTTCCTTCTTGTCCTCGGTCGGCTTTGCCTCGGACTGCCCTGCATCCTTAGACTCTGCCACTTCTGAAAGCTCGGGTATCTCCTCCAAAGGCTTGGGCGGAGGGGTTGTCGCCATAGTGTATCCTATCCAACCTGCAATGCCAAGGACTGCTAAAACCATCACCAAGACCGGAAGTACTATAGCCCACCAAGACCACTCTGAGAAGAAAAGCCACCAAAGGTATACCACAATCATGATTACAGATATTGCAAGTATACCTGCACCAATTGCCTGATCCTTTGACATGATCATGCGCCTCTTTGTTTCATTAAAGGAAACCTGCCCCAATTTAAGCTTTTATATTTTGGGGGGCAGACCTATATCACGGAATGGTAGACCATGTCTGAGGGCGGAATCACTAATTTCGATGCTGAATTTGTGGCTTCCAAGATATGCGAATTCATAAGGAGAAGGGCGGGTCGGAGGCGGGCGGTGGTCGGA
>CALGKV010000057.1 GCA_937930465.1 Methanosuratincolales archaeon
ACCCTGATAGGGCCCCCAGTCACCACTTTCCCAAAAATAGGAGCAGACCTCTTCGCCCTGGAGAGCCTCTTCCACGGCTCGAACCTCTCGATTAGCCTCTCGAGCGACCTTAGTGGCACTCCAGTTCGGGTAGCCAGCCCAACCCTCACCTCGCCCTTCCTAGGCACTGCCCATGCAAAGAATCCAGGCGCGCTGCTGCCCAGGTAGATCTCCACGAGACCCTCGTCAAAGTCTGTAGTCTCCAAGTCCAGCTGGGCCGCTGGTATCGACTCCGGCATCTCGAAGCCGAGCTTCCTGGAAACCCTCCCGGCCGTCCCTTCCGCATTTATCAGGACCCTGAACCCCTCCTGCCCCCTGAACTGCGAACCGAGGGTGACCGTAGCCCCCCTCGCCTCTGCCCTCCGAAGGAGCTCCCTATCGAACGAGGGCCTGTCTATGACCGCTGCCTTAGCTCCTTCCCCCACAAGAGTGTACGCCTTCCCTGACGGCGAATACACCCTGAACCCCTTGATCTCCCTGATTATAGGGGCCTCCGCCCCCAGGATCTCATGCAACCCCTTGAGGCTCACTAACCCTGCGCAGTGCTCCGGGATCCCTACTCCGTCGTGCTCCTCCAGAACCTCAGTCTCCAAACCAAGCCTTGCAGCCTCTATCGCTGCAGACAGCCCTGCAGGTCCGCCTCCCACAACCAGAAGATCCCTCAATCTCTACCCTCGATATCCTTTTTACATACGAGCATTTTAAAAAATCAGTGCGTCCGTATGAGCTTCCACTACAAGCAGGCTATAGTGGTGCGCCAGGACCTTAAAATGAGCAAAGGCAAGACCGCTGCCCAGGTGGCACATGCATCAGTCTCTTCATACATAAATGCCGCAAGGGTTAAGCCTAGCTGGGCCGAGGCCTGGCTAGAAGAGGGTCAGAAGAAGGTCGTGCTGAAGGCGCCGTCCCTAGGGGAAATGCTCGAGCTAAAGGAAAGGGCTGACAGGGAACGGGTTCCAAGTGCGCTGATCCAGGATGCAGGCCTCACCGAACTCGAGCCCGGCACAGTGACTTGCCTAGGCATAGGTCCCGCGCCATCCGAAGAAATTGACCGAATAACCGGGAAGCTGAAGCTGCTCTGAGGCTCGTAAAAATGAATCTCCCCAAAACAAGGTCTAGACTAGAGTCTGATCTCGGGATGCTCTACTACTCGACCAAATCCCCCCCGATCGGCGGCAGGATCAGGCAACTTCCCGAGGACTTCATTGTTGAAGAGATAGTGCCCGAAGGCTTGATCATCAACAGGGATCTGGAACGCATCGATCGCGGCAAGGGTGGCTACTCGCTGGCAGTCCTCGAGAAGCGATCCAGAGATCTCATCACGCTAATCTCAATTCTTGAGCGGAGGCTGGGGGCGCGAATAGGCTATGCAGGAATAAAGGACAGGGGCGCTGTGACCTTCCAGCTCATCTCCGTCGGGCTCCCATTGGGCACTTGGCTTCCGCCCGAAGACATCGATGGCGTGAGCATTAGGGTAGCGGGATCTGCTAGGTGGCCAGTCAGGCCCGGGGATCTGCTGGGCAATCGTTTCACTATCGTAATCAGGAGGTTAGCCACCGCTCGAGACGGATCGTTCCTGGACCCTGGATGGATCCCCAACTACTTCGGGCACCAGAGGTTCGGGGTCGCTAGGCCCAACACTCACAAGGTCGGGAAGCTGCTGCTCAAAGGTGATTTCGAGGGAGCCGTCAGGGAGTTCCTCGCCTCTCCATACCCTGGCGAGCCAGAAGATGCGTTCTTTGCAAGGAAAGAGCTGAGGGACAGCTGGGACCTGAGGAGGGCCGAGTCATCGTTCCCGGTGGCGCTCAGGCTTGAAAGGGAGGTCATCAGAAGGCTCTTGGAGCGCCCTGGAGACTATAGGGGCGCGATTATGGTTCTGCCGAGCGACCTTAGGAGGCTTTTCGTGAACGCGTACCAGTCCTACCTCTTCAACTTGGCGCTGTCGAGGAGGCTTGAAGTGGCGGGACCTTTCGGCGTCCAAGAGGGTGACATTGTTTCCCCGCTGGATCGGACGAATCTCCCCTCAAGACCGATGAAGTGCGATTGCGCCAATCTCGGGAAGCTACGCTCCTGGGTCGAGTCAAAGAGGGCTGTTGTGATGGTGCAAATTCCTGGGTTCAGGTCGCGGCTCAGCGGCATCGATGCAGCATTCTACAGGGACATATTCTCTGAGGAGGGGATTTCGCAATCTGAATTCGCGGGGATCGGGGGAGCCCGCTTCGAGGGGACGGTGCGCCCAGCGGTCTTCTTCCCAGCCGGATTCTGGCTTGGCGAGGCCCAGCAGGATGATCTCAACCCTGGACACTTTAGAGTCACCTTACGGATGACCCTCCCCAAGGGGTGCTTCGCCACCGTCGTGCTGAGGGAAATCATGAAGCCTGAGGATCCCGCCGCTTCCGGTTTCTGATGCCTGTCTGAATTTGCCACGGCGATACAGCAATCCGATCCCAGATCAGGGAAGCAGCCTTTCGGGCGTTCTCGGGAAGAGCGCTGCCTCCTGCACGTTTTGCAGATCCAGCAGCTGCATTGTGAGCCGCTCTATCCCTATGTTGAATCCCCCGTGCGGCGGGGCACCGTACCTGAAGAACTCGGTGAACCACTTCAGACCTACAGCGCTAATGCCCTTCTCCTTTATCTGGTCGATTATCTTCTCGTACCTGTGCTCCCTCTGCCCTCCAGAGCTCAGCTCCAGCCCCTTGCAGACCAGGTCAACGCTCCTGGCCCAAGTCGGATCCTCGTCTACCCGCATGACGTAGAAAGGCTTGACCCTGAACGGGAAGCGGTTCACGAAGAAGAAGTCAGAACCGTGCTTCTCCTTGACGTGCTTGGCAAGTATTGTCTCTGACTCCCTATCATAGTCCTCACCATAAGGTACCTTCTTCCCATATTCTTCGAGTATGCCGTATACGTCAGGAAACTTGATCTCTGGGAAAGGCGCTTGGGGCATGCTGAGCTCTATCCCCAGCGCCTCGAGCTCCTCCTTGCACTCGCTTACAACCTTAGCTAAGCCGCTCCTGACCAGCTCCTCCTCGACCCTCATGACATCATACTCGTCCCTTATGAAGCCGAGCTCGACAGCGCATCCCCTGTGCTCGCAAAGGTGCCTGGGCGTATGGCTCAGCTCAGCCCTCCAGCTGGGCCCAAGGTCGTAAATGCGATCCATCCCAGAGATGACCTCCAACTGCCTGTGGAGCTGGGGGTCCTGCCTCAGGAAGGCGCTCTTGTTGAAGTATACGACGGGGAATACCTCCGCGCCGCTCTCGGAGGCTGCCCCCATGAGGCACGGAGTGAAAACCTGCTGGAACCCTTCCCTCCAGAGGTACTCCTGCATTCCTTCCAATAGCTTTGACTGCACCCTGAATACCGCTGCGACCTCTGGGCGGCGAAGGTCGAGCACCCTGTGGTCAAGTCTCGTGTCCAAGTTAGACTCAATGTTACCCGAAACTGAAACAGGGACCGGGTCCAGTGTCTTGGAGATGATCTCTATATTTGAGGGGATAAGCTCCCTTCCCCCCGGCGCTATCTTGGTTGCCTTGACAGCCCCAGTGATCTTGATTACGTCCTCCTCCCTCAGTTTGTCGGCCAATGAGATCAGTCTTTCCTCCACGCCTCCCTTCTTAAGCGTGACTTGCAGCACTCCAGTCCTGTCCCTCAGGACTATGAACTTGAGCCTCCCTAAGTCCCTTATTTTGTGCACCCAACCTGCAACGGTTACCTCCTTGCCCTCGTCACCGGGCTTGACCTGGGCTGCGTAGTGAGTCCTCATAGACACTGAGCCACACCTCGCCTCAAAACGATTTGAACCGGCAGTGTAAAAAGCTTAGTGCTGCTGGCTTTGCGTTCATTCGAACACTATATGGATCACTTCGCCGGTCAGTATCTTGATCGCCTCTTCGGCTGACTTCGGGTCAATCGGCATCTTCCTCATGTCCGATCTGGGCATCTTGATCGTGCTCTCCCAGCTTCCATCAGGAAGCCACACAGTGTTTGCACCCATGACCCTCGCAGGCGTCACGATCTGCTCGAGCAGCCTCTTTATGCTTGAAGTCTTCTCGACGATCCTGACGCTCGTCCTCTTCTCGTCGCTGAGCTGTTTGCTGACCTTAGAGAGCAGGGCCTTGTTGCCGCTGCCGCTGACCATTACAATTACCATGTTGGGGAGCTTGACCGTCCTAAGGATGGAGTAATCCTTGAGCTGAGGGTTTTTCGCCTCATGATCTATGAACCATTTTGAGACCTCAACGTCCGCCTGGGTGATCTCCCCCTTGTCTAGCTTTTCCTGGCACCTGGGGCACAGAACTCCGCTCTTTGCACAGAAATAGCAGATTGGGGTCTTCAAAAGAAACGCCTCACTTGTTCCTCCTCATCTTTATTGTTATGGAGCTGGTCATCTTGACCCCCCCTTCCCTCAGCTGGATCTTCTCGGTCCCGATTGTGACCTCAGCTATCGAGGCGGAAGGCATGAACTTCCTCCTAACCATCTCCGCAACATCGACAGCAGTGCTGATCGGTCTGCCGCGTGCCTTGATGACCACTTCGTCCGCACCCTCGTGGAACGCAGTGAGGCAAGCCAAGACGTAGTTCATCGGCGGCTTCTTACCGATCAGTATCGCATTCTCCTGTGACAACCAGTCTCCCCCAACGTTGATCAAAATGGCTAATGGGTTTATTTATTTCTTAAATAAATATATTTTGGTCAGTTAACAGCTAAGCTTTATTAAATGCTTATTTTCAAATGTAAAGCTAAGGGGATCACTTTGACAAAGCTTGAGAATTCCCAACTAACCGACAGGCAGCTGCAAATTCTGAAGATGCTCTTCGAGATGAGCGAGCAGGCGAGCGTCTTCACTATAAGGAGGAAGCAGGTGGATCTAGCGAACCGCCTCAGCCTGACTAGGCAAGCGCTGAACATCCACCTCCGCAAGCTCAGGGACGCAGGGCTGATCAGGACTGGGAGGGGCTTCATCGACCTTACTGAGGATGCGCTCAAAGCTCTGGGCGTGGAGACCGCTGAGGCATTCGTGTTCCTGAAGATCCACCCGCCGAAGAGGGAAGTTGTCTACGAAAAGGTCAGGACTCTTCCGGCGCTTGACGTCTACAGGGTCACCGGGGAGATAGATCTCGTAGCGCTGGTTCCTCAGGCCCAGCTGGACCGTTTCCTGGAGGGAGTCTCCAGCATAGACGGAGTTGTCTCGACGTCATCGCATATAGTTATCACATCGATCAAGCGCTCGCGGAAAAATTTATAATTGAGATGCCTGTGTATGGATTAAAAACGGTGGTCGTCAATGCCCATCCAAGATCCAGAAAAGCAGCAGCTTGCCCAGAAGCACCTGCTATACCTGAAGATATGCAGGAAGTGCGGTGCAAGGAACCCTATCTCCTCGGAGAAATGCAGAAGGTGCCGCAGTAAGGAACTGAGACTGAAGCGGCGCGAGCTGAAGCGTTAAACTTAAGTTTTTTTGACCACCCTAAAATGTGCGGGCCCGTAGTCTAGTCTGGTTAGGACACCTGAAAAAGGCCTAAAGTCGCCCTCACACGGCGGAGGTCTCCGGTTCGAGTCCGGACGGGCCCACCATTGAATAAAGAGATATTCGGGTCTTGGGTTCGATTGCAGCCTCTAAGATCCTCTCTGTGTGAGCATCGGATTTATCGGTCGGCAACATGCGTAAGCCCCTTGCCTCGAATGTTGTGAGCATTAGGCTGATTTTGTGGCGCAGATGCAGCATTCCGTGCTGTCTTGATCGCTGAACTGCTTTGACATTCTGTGCATTTTTTTATTGTGCGGCTAGCCGCTTTTGTGACCCAGTTTGCTAGAAGGAAACAGCCCGCCGGCTTTGGACCTACCTCTTTGGCTGCTCACCGATCAGGTGAGGATGATCCTCCCGACAACCCTCAACTTGACCCCCTCAAGCCTCATCAGCACCGCCCGTGAACCTGGGATGAACGCAATCTCCTTTCCAAGTGATATTTTGAGTTTTTGGTTGCGCCATCCGCTTTTGCCCTCGCCTGCCTCCTCGACCTTGCCCGGTACGAACTGCATCCAGTGCCCGATGTGCACTGCCGTCCCTGCCTCGAGGGGCTCAACCCAGTACTTGTGGATCTCTGCTTCGGTAGCCAGCTCCTTACTAACAATTACGGATGGGTTATTCGTCAAAATTGCCCCACGACCCAGATCCTCAGGCTGGATCCCCTTGAGCGCCAACCCCACCCTGTCCCCCTCAACTGCTGACTCAAAGTCGTCGTCGTGCTTCTGTATGGACCTGACCTGCGCCTGCTTCCCGCTTGGTATAGCCCTCAAAGCGTCGTGCCTTCTGATCGTCCCTCTCAAAACCGTCCCCAGCGCGACCGTCCCCGTCCCCTTGACGTTGAATGAATGATCCACCGCGACGCACCCCCCTTCCTTCCCATCCACCGGATCAGCTGACTCTTGGGAGGCTAG
>CALGKV010000058.1 GCA_937930465.1 Methanosuratincolales archaeon
AGGGAGGCGTACCCAGGGAGGGCTACCCGCTGTTCTTGGATGGCGACAGGATAGGAGAGGTAACAAGCGGAACCTTTTCCCCCACGCTAGGTGTAGGTATAGGACTGGGCTATGTATCGAAGCAGCTCGAGCCGGGATGCGCAGTCTCAATTGGCATTAGGGGGGCATTAAAAGCATGCAGGATCTCAAGGATCCCTTTATACGAGCCCAAATCGCAAAGCTCAGGAAGCACGAGGCAGTAATCAGATCTGTGGAGGGGCTTGAAGAGTTAAATAGCAATGGTTCTTACGGTATAGGTGGTGTCAATCAGGTATGGTCAATGTCACAAGCGTGAGCCTGAACCAAATCTCGGGCGAGAGATTGATGGACCTAGAAGGCGGAATCTCAAATCTGCAGGTCACTACAAACATAAGCATCACAAAGATAACGCAGACACGCGGGATGCTTGAGGTGGGTTTCGTCTTTGCTGTGAATTACAACCCGGCGGTTGCCAATCTCATCCTCAAGGGGGTCGCTAGGGTTTCAGGTAACGATAAGGAGCTCGAGGAACTGAAGAAAAACTTCGAGGAAAGAAAGCTCCTTCCGCCCGTTGTTCTCCAATCGATCTCAAACATCTCCTTCATCGAAGGCATCTTCCTTGCCAGGTCCCTCAATATCCCACCCCCAATCCCGCTTCCGACCATCCAACAACAGGAAGCTAACAAAGGGAAGAGCCCAAGCTACATAGCATGATGATTGCGATTATAAGCAGGGCAGATGGGGGCATCTGCCGAATCTCGGCTCGCGCAATTAAGCGACGGAGGAGAAAAGTTTGTGGCTAGGAGGATAGTCCTTCTTGCAGACTTGGACTACTTCTATAGCCAAGCAGAAGAACTCAGGAACCCCTCTCTGGCAGGGAAACCGGTTGTTGTCTGCGTCTACTCGGGGAGGACCAAGGAGAGCGGCGTAGTTGCGACAGCCAACTACGAAGCCAGAAGGTTCGGGGTAAGATCAGGCATGCCAATCGCATTGGCCAAGAAGAGGCTTTCTGGTGCTGATGCGGTCTTCCTGCCCGTGGACTTTGCTTATTACAAGGAAGTCTCTGAACGGGTCATGAGGATCATGAAAGAGTATTCGGACCAGCTGGAACAGGTTGGTTTGGACGAGGCATACCTTGACATCAGCAACAGGGTAGAGAATTTTGTCGAGGCGGAGGAGCTGGCAAGGGAACTAAAGGGGAGGGTGCTTAGGGAAGTGGGCTTAAAAATCACTGTGGGGGTTGGACCGAACAAAATCATTGCAAAAATGGCTTCGGATGCAGCGAAGCCAGATGGCCTAATGGTGGTAAAGCCTGATGACGTGAAATCGTTCATAGCGCCCCTGCCGGTCGACAAGATTCCCGGGGTCGGAAAGAAGACAGCCGAGCGCCTCGAGGGCTTGGGGGTCAAAACAGTCAGGGATCTTGCCCAATTCGACCCTGTGAAACTTGTCGACGAGTTCGGGGATAGGCTTGGGGCATACCTACACGCCTCCTCAAGGGGGGAGGACGAAGATCCAGTCGTAGGAAAGGCAGAGTCTGGATCCATCAGCAAGATAGTCACGCTAAAAGAAAACACGAAGGATCAGAAATCAATACTGCCCAAGGTCGAGGAGATCTGTGAAGAAATACAGAAGAGGGCAGTCAAGGAAGGCATACTCTTCAGGACGATCGGGATCATCGCGATCACCGCCGACCTTGGGATTAAGACGAGGACAAAAAGCCTGCCGGCTCCCACCGATGACTTGGGCATCCTTAAAAGAGAGAGCTCTGAGCTTGCCAAAAAGTTCCTCCAGAGCACGGACAAGGAGCTAAGGAGGATAGGCGTCCACATTTCAGATTTCACCCGGAGGGAAAGAGGTCAGACGACTCTGGCTGGCTACCTTTAGCTGGATCCGATGCGTCCACAATTCACAGGAAGGCTCTGGTTTTATCGCAAGGAGAGGAAACCTATGGATCAGCCAACGAGCAGAAAAGGCTTATTTTCGCACGGATAGAGATGATGTGGTGAGCCTTTTGGATCAACGAGAGATCTCTAGGAAGCTGTCTGATACACTCGGGGTTGAGAAGCCGCCAGTTGCGGTGAAGTTCCTGAGGCCTGGCGAGACTGTGCCGGAGGGATTTTCTTCCCCCCAGAAGAGGATGAGGTTCTGCCAAGCCGTAATGGAGGCGACATGGGGCAAATCGCTTGCTATCCAGCCAACCGAAATGGCCTGCGGGCCAGGGCCCGGTTCGTTCGGGGCACCTGTGAAGGATAAGGTATTCAGGGGGGAGGTGCACCATGCATTAGGGCTATTCGAGAAGCCGGAGGCTGCAGCCAAGTGTCTGAGCGCCAATACAAAAATGATGCCTGGTTCAGTCTCCCATGTCTTGGTCGCCCCCCTTGAGTACGGTTTGATGGAGCCGGATGTAGTCATATTGAATGTGAACCCGGAGCAGGCGATGTGGCTTTGCCAGACTTGGACATACCCTGAAGGGCATCATCTCAAGATAGACCTTCAGACTGAGGCATGCGTATGCTCAGGAATAGCAGTCTCGACTTACTTGAAAAACGAGATTCAGATTGGTCTAGGTTGCTATGGTTCGCGCTCGTCAACTGACATAGGACCTTGCGAGATGTTTGTGGGTATTCCAGGAAAGCTCTTGGAAAGGACCGTTGAATCGCTTATCAAGCTGAGCAAACCCCTGTCTGATTCGAGGAGCAAGAGAATATTTAATGAAGCATATCCGGAAAAGAAGGGCGGTTCCTGAAATCGATGCTCGGCATATCTTGATTCCACAGGCAATGAGGAAGGAAAAGCTGGATTTGCTTGTTTGATGCCGGCTTGACTCCTACGATAATCAAACTTATTTTTTATCTTTGAAGAGATTTCATAGACTGAGGAGGTGAAGCAGCAATGGAAACGACAGTTCGTGTCGATGGCGTGGAGATACCCCTGAACGAGTTTGCCTCGAAGATCCTTGCAGGGACTGTTTCCGGAGCAGTCACATCCCTAAGGGGGGTTGGGGAAGGGTGGAAGAAAATAGAGATCGAAGTTAGGCGCCCCTGAGAATTCATCCGACAAGCCCTAGCTTCACTTCTCCAAACATCTCTTTCTTTGCCTTGCAGATCGGGCAAACATAAGGCGGCTCATCCCTGAATGCTACGTATCCGCACTGCTTGCAGTACCAGAGCTTCATACCAGGCTCACCACCACCCAAGGCATTCCCCTTTTCTGCTTTGTCGACATCGGCTTTATCTTTGCTCCCGCCCGACTCGCTCGCAATGGCGCCTGAGGCATATGAAACTGCTGCAGCCTGTCTCTTCGCAGGCCTGCGCTCAGGTACAGGTCGCAACGGGGCTTTCCCCTCAAATACATCTCTCCTAACATAGAGGGCACAGTAGCAGGCCCCATACTCTTCCACATCCGCGTCCCTGTAGTCGCACGGGCAAATTATGTCCCGGTCTAGCCTGAATTCGCCTGTAGCGATCCTGCATGGGCAAGAGGGGTACCCATACCTGCGCTCGTTTTCAACCAGCCCTTCGAGAAGGTCTTTTAGGAAAGACTCATCAGGGTTTAGGAAGTACCCCCTTGACTTCGCATCGCTCTCAGCCCTTCTCCTGGCAGAGTCTAAATTGGTCAAACCCCGAGTGCCTCCTTCAGCTCATCCTCCTTGAACCCGAGTATTTCGACCTTGTCATCGATTATTATGAGAGGGAAGCTCATGGGTGCGCCGCGTCTTTCAAGCTCTGATTTTATCGCCGCGACGTCCTCCTTGGAACATCGGTCAACATCAATATACTCAAATTCGATTCCGCGATCCTCCAGGAACTTCTTCGTCTTCTTGCACCAGGCACAAGTGCTCAGCGCATAAAGAAAGACCTTGTGCCTCTTGTCTTTGCCAGGAACTTTCACCACTTGCATTCAGACCACAGATCGTATTAATCTCTGAAAAGATATAACGCTTTTCTGGTAGGAAAAATTCAATTTTTTTTATTCGCCTAAATATATCCATTCTTGGCATACCACTCTACGGTCTCACGCAGCCCTGTCCGCAAATCATGTTTTGGAAGGTAGCCGAGTTCTGACTTAGCTTTCTCGATGCTGTACGCCCTGTCTTGGGTCACCGACTGGATTGTGGATACATGGTACAAGAAGCTCTCCTTCCCGGCGACCCTATTGAAAACCTCTACCGGAAGCACCAAGGCTGCAGATATCCACTTCGGGATGTGCACTCTAGGCGGCGCCCTATTGCACAAATCAGATAGGATCGAGTAGACCTCCTCGTACGTGTATGCGCGCTCATCGCTAATTATGTAGGTCTTATCGACTGAGACTTCGGGCTTCTCTATAGCCAGCAGGAATCCTTGGACGACGTCTTTAACATGTACGAACTGTATTAGGTTCTTACCGCTCCCCACGATGAATCTGGTAGGCAGAGAGTTCTTTGCAAAGGAGGTTATTGTCCAGTAGGAAACATCGTCCAAGTTCCTTGGTCCATATATCCCAGACGGTCGGAGTATCGTAAAGCCAATCCCGTCGTTCCTGCTGCAGTAATCCTTGACTATCCCTTCTGCAATCAGCTTCGATTTCCCATAATCATACTGCGGGTTCGGGGTTGCAAGCTCGTCTGCGGGCGGATCCTTCACAGGCCCTATTACCTCGGTAGTGCTGCAATATACGAAATGGCGGACTCCGTTCCGCCTGGCAGCCTCAACAATTGCTTTAGTTCCTTCGATATTGATCTTCTTGTACAGCGCCCACGTCCCATGGAAAGTGTAGTAAGCAGCGAGGTGCACGACCACATCCGCACTAATCAACGACTCCGGAAGGCCCGCTCCAGTGCTTAGATCGATGTACCTAATCTCGATCCCCAAAGGTGAAAGCACCGAGAGGTCGCTGTTTCGCCTCACCAGTGCAATGACATCATACCCCCTCTCGACGAGGGTCTCGGCAAGGTGACCCCCCAAGAAACCAGAAGCTCCAGTAATTGCAACCTTCAACAGGAACACCTGAACTATGCTTCTAAGGGCTTGTCCCGCCTGTAGACAGCGTAGGTGAATGCCTGGGCCAGGTTAATGCCGTCGTACGGCTCGAGCGGGCTGCGCATGTACATGTCCTCAAGGGGGAGTATCCTGAAGATTCCGTGCTCTGCTAGAGACGAGCAGAGGTGCTCTCTTGCATCGTCAGATACGCTAAGACCAACCGATTGCACGCCATCGATTCCGCGGAACGCTTTTCTCTTTGGAAGCCCCTCGATCATCCTTATGGCGTCCTCATATTTGTCAACCACTATCATCTCCATGAACCTTCGGCGTGTGTGCAGACCGAACTCTGGAAATGCCTGCAGTGCATCGTCTAAGTAACTCCTTGACTTCGACAGGGCTATCGTCCAGGACGGGGACGACCCTGACTTGAATACCATAGATCCCTTGAACTGGATAGAGCGGCGCAACCCTTCGATTGCATAAGCATAGGATTCGTTCACCTTTGGCGGCATCGTCTCGGTCAACTCGTCGAGTTTTTTCCCCACAAGGGTGACAAATTCAACAGCCTCCTTCCAATCCCCTACAAATGCCCCTTCAGTGGGGGAGCTGCACAACTGTTGGTCGTAAAGTAGTATGTTCCTAGCCAGTGCCAAGGCTGAGGATTCGTTTGCGCTCGCAGCATCCACAATAGCGTAGCCGGTGAGAGGACCATTAATTATCAGGTTTGGGTGATTGGGGTTTGATGAAACACGCCTGCTGATCTCCGTCCTAGCAGGTTCTCCCCCCCAGAAGTTAATCACGCCTACATTCGACTTGGTCAGCAGGTAATCCAAGGAGGGGCTGTCGTGGGAGAAATAGCTTATCGTAAGGGCTTCCCGCATCGATTCGGCAACGTCCCCGCCGATGTCCTCGAGCAGCGAATATACCTCCTTCACGCCCTGAAAGTTTGCCAACGATGGCCTGAGCAAAGTCATATTCCCGGCAGCGATTGAGATCGTAGTAGGTATCAATGGAGGAATAATCGAGTTGCCAGAGCTGATGATGAAAACTGGTCCGCGCGGCCTGTACCAGCAATACTCATTTTTGCCAACCGCCGCAAATCTCTCAAGACAAGAGATACCAAATGGGAATGATGCCCTTAAATTCTGCTTTATGCTTAGCGAATTAAGCGCAGAAGACACTAGTGAGAACTCCAAGTCAATCATTTTAAGGGCATACCCTGTGGAATCGGAGAGTTCGCCCTTGAGCGCTTCGAGTTCCCCTTTTCGTTGCTTTTCCGCCCAAGCCCTTCCTATCTTCTCGATCACGAGAAGCCTCTCCTCAACAGGTATAGAGCACAGGCGGTTCTGCACCTCCCTTGCCTTGGACAGGAGATCAGACAGCCCGTCTTCGCTGATCTCTGCCACTGTCTGGTTTCTTACCCTCTTCTCAACACATGCATACGCCCGGTAGGAGAAAGGGGTCAGAGACATTAGCGATTCACTATCCCTTTCTTGTCATCATTTCTTCCATAGTGCCGCCGCAGGCACGCTGGAGATCCCATCCCTCCTCGACCGTGAAGCGCCGTATGTACTTGAACTCCCTTCCGTAGTAGCTCGTTGATGGTGAAGATGACATCAGATCACCAGGGTAGAATGTCTCAAGCCATGAAGTGACAAATGGATTGAATATGCCGAGTATGCCCTCCTTGCCATCCTCCTCAATCACGTCATATGTCTTGGGATCCAAGAGGAAAACGTGAGAGAGCGGGTGGGGCACTTTGTTTAAGGATCCATGTCGGTCAATAAGCGCTGTAAGAGTTTCTGTCATCCCTAAGACGTCCATAAAGGGCGCGGGGATCTCTGCCCCTGATTGATCCTTCGCCAAGAAATATTTCCTCGATAGCGACACGATATCTTCATAAGGTGGCAGAGTGTACCCCTTGGATCCTCCCCCGGTGACGACGACGCCTCCCTTACCGAGTTCGATCGGCGGAGTTCCGGTTACAAGCTTGTAAACTATCCGCTTGAGTATATTCATCTTCTCAAAGTTCTGGGACAGCAAGTAGATCCCCGCAGGGGCAGTGAAAAGGAGCTTGGGCTCGGCCTTGCTCTTCATGAACTTCAGAATCCGCTCCTTGTTTGGCACCAACTTCTGCCACTGTGACCCAGAAGACTCGCCCTGCTTCAAATCCATGCCGTATAGAAGCTCAATATTCTTGTACTCCAGAGTGAGGTGCACGAATGCCACAAAGCTCAGCTTGTGCCTCAGCTCAGGGGCAGCCAGGAAGAGGGCAATGCCCTTCCCCTCCTCCAACTTTCCGCCATAAACATGCTCGAAGAGGTATGTATTAGCTTTGATCATTACGGCAAGGTCTAGCGGGCTGCGGTAGATCTTGACTGGATCCTTCCCGGTCGTTCCACTCGATGTGAAATACTCTCCGCCCTGTTCAACATCCTCTATGAGAAACTGCCTGTGTCCTTCACCTCGCAGCATGTCAGAGGGGATAGCCAGCTTAGCCAAATCCGGAAAATCTGCATTCTTCGGGTCAATGTCCAGCCTCTCGAATAGCTGCGAGTAGTAGCTGCTATGCCTCTTGAAAAAATCAAGGGATTCCTTTAGAAGTTCCCTTCTCAAGGAGTTTAAGAAGTCAGGAGACTTCCTGAAAAGACCCGTGTCCCCGATAAGTCTCCATACTTTTTCAGCGTAAGGATCCTTGAGCAGGCGGCTCTCGGAGGCCCTCTTGAATATCTCTGATGAGCTCATTCGTTGCACCTGACTTGTAAAGGGATATGATTAAGGGGTTTAAAAAAGTAAGCCTAGCATACAAGGTTGCCAGAGATCTGCGGATTTGAAAAATGACAAAAAAATGTGTTGGAACGCGTTTAAAGGACGCCGGCTTCCCTGATCGCGTTTTTAAGGGTGTTCTTTGTGGGGCAAACGCCGATTATTCGGATGTCCCTGTCAATAACGATGGCAGGACTGACCTTAAGACCGTATTCCTTGGCTTTCTCTGTTAGCCCCTTGTGGACCTCAACATCGATCTTGTCGCCGTACTCCCCCTTGATCTCTTCAATCAGTTTGAGGACAAGCCTGCCCCCTGAGCACGGCGGCTGGGATGCAAATACCTCGATTTTCAGCGCCATCACTACACCCCCAGCTCCTTCAACGAAGCTATCAGCGTTTCCATATCAGGGCATACCCCCATAAGCATGATGCGCCCTCCTTCGAAGACCACTGCAGGGACGACCGTCAGCCCATATTCAT
>CALGKV010000059.1 GCA_937930465.1 Methanosuratincolales archaeon
CTATCACAGTGGTGAGCCCGACTGCAACAACCCCCCACTGGGACTCAGGGATTCCCAGCCCGCCCCATCCCAAGTAAACGAGGGCTGCGGCTATGTTCACGACAAAGGCAACAGTGATCCATCCCAAGTAAAGGCTGAACGGAATCTGGAACGCGAGCCGCTCCCTGATTGGGGGGCGTATCCTCCCAACGCCGACCACCGTGTAAATCGCCAAAAGCGTCAGAAAGAGGGCAAGCATTGCCAATACTGAAAAGGCAATGTAGTCATAGTGCCAGAGCAGGAGCCAGGCGATGTTGAAGGCGCAGCTCAGCGAGAAGAGCGGGCCTATCTTCCTCACATATTCAGCACTTGTCTGGCGCATTAAAAATGGCGCTATGGCAAAGACCCCGAGCATGACGTAGATGACTCCCCATATAGAGAAGGTGATGCCCGCTGGCGTGACCGCCGTCGGGTACAGGTCAGAGACTTGTGCGGTGGTCCGCCCATTCAAGGCATAGGCGCTTGCCAATGCGTTCACTGAGACGGTGAGAGCGAACCCAACCAAGTTCAGTATCTTGAGGCCGTGAGAACCCATAATAAACCAATATGTCTATGGGCGGATTTAAACATATACAGCCATTGAATGCCTATATTGGTCGAGGCCTCCTGGTAGGTTCTTTATCGCATTGATTACTGAAAATCTGAGTTTGGGCTTCTTGTAGGCAGCTACAAAAAATAGCTGAAGAGGCGGATCGCCAATGCCCGTGGTGAGGCCGAGCAATCCTTGAAAAGGTGTGCTTGGATAGGGAGGGGGGCGAGACCTCGGAAAGAAACGCTGAGGTTGGCACTTAGCCGGCAAAATATGAAAGGTTGAAAAATTAAACCAGCTCGATCTCGATGAAAACGTCGTCAGGAACCTGGATGCGCATCATCTGCCGCATAGTCCTGTCGTCTGCATCTACATCGATCAGGCGCTTGTGGATCCTCATCTCCCACTTGTCCCACGTCTTTGTCCCCTCGCCGCACGGCGACTTCATCGTAGGGACAAGGAGCCTCTTGGTCGGCAACGGGACTGGGCCTGCGATCTTGACGCCAGTCTTCTCTGCGATCTTTCTGATCTGCGAGCAGACGTCCTCTAGCTTCACATAGTCGGTGCTGCTGAGCATTATCCTAGCTTTTTGTGGCATTATTATCAGGACTCCTCAAAAAAAGGGGTTTATTTGCCAAGCGTCGCTGGCTTGACTTCGAGCACCACGCCCGCGGCCACGGTCCTGCCCATATCCCTGAGGGCAAACCTCCCGAGCGGAGGTAGCTCGTTGTACTTCTCTATCACGAGCGGCTTTGTTGGCTTGAATGTAACGATTGCGCTGTCGCCCTGCTTGAGGAAGGTGGGCTTCTCCTCGATGACCGCGCCTGTTTTGGGATCGATCTTCTTCTCAAGCTCAAGGAACGTGGTTGCGACAGTTGCAGTGTGAACGTGCAGGACTGGGGTGTAGCCTGCAGCGATTGCTGTCGGGTGGTAGAGAACAAAGATCCTTCCCTTGAAGGTATCGGCAACGGTAGGTGGCTTTGCAGTGTCCCCGCATACGTCGCCCCTGTGGACGTCGGTCTTCCCTATGCCCTTGACGTTGAACCCAATGTTGTCGCCCGGTATCGCCTGGTCTATTTTGGTGTGGTGGGTCTCGATATCCTTGACCTCTCCGGACTTGTTCGCTGGCATGAAGACAACAGTCGTGTTCTTCTTAAGCACCCCGGTCTCGACCCTGCCGACTGGGACGGTCCCTACGCCAGTGATCGTGTACACGTCCTGGATCGGTATCCTGAGCGGCTTGTCGATAGGCTTCTCGGGAGGCACAAACGTGTCAAGAGCCTCAAAGAGCGTTGGACCGGTGTACCATGGCGTGTTCTTGCTCTGCCTGATTATGTTGTCGCCCTTCCATCCGGAGATCGGGATCGCCAGGATCTTGGATGTGTCGTACCCGATCATCTTCAGGAACTTCAACACGCCGTCCTTGACCTCGTTGAACCTAGCCTGGTCGTAGTTCACAGTCTGGTCGTCCATCTTGTTGACTGCAACGACTACCTGGTTGACCCCAAGAGTCTTGGCTAGGAAAGCGTGTTCCCTGGTCTGTCCGCCAGGCCCCATTCCAGCCTCGTACTCGCCTTTCTTTGCAGAGATCACCAAGATTGCTGCGTCTGCCTGCGAGGCACCTGTGATCATGTTCTTGACGAAGTCCCTGTGTCCAGGCGCGTCGATGATGGTGAAGAAGTACTTGGGGGTCTCGAACCTCCAGAAGGAGAGATCAATAGTCATGTCCCTTTCTCTCTCTTCCTTCAGCTTGTCACCCAACCAAGCGAACTTTGCGAACTCCTTGCCGGTCTTCTTTGCCTCTTCCTCTAGAGCGGCCAAGGTTCGATCATCAAGGCCGCCGGCCAAGAACAACAGGTGTCCCACTAGAGTGCTCTTTCCGTTGTCTACGTGTCCCATGACGAGCAGATTCAGGTGTTCCTTTTTCTGGGATGACATTCATTATCGCCTCTCTCTAATACCTTGCTTTTGAAGGTTAAAAACTTTCAGTGGTATATAAGTCTTAAGGAAAAAAGCAGGGAAGTAAGCCCCATGGCTTACCTTGCGGATATTGCTATGCGCTCGATCTCCTCGCGCTTCTGCACCGCATAGCTCTTAGAGTCCCCGGACGCGGCAAGGATAAGCTCGTCCGCCAGGCACTCCTCGACAGGCTTGTTGCTCCCGAAAGAGGCGTTCCTTGCAGCGTCGGTGATGAACCTGAGCGCTAGGTCGACCCTCCTCTGAGGGGAGGCGTCGACAGACTGGGGATAAGAGACTCCCCCGTAGCTGATCCTGGTCACCTCCTCCCTCGGGGCGGAGTTCTCGACAGCCCTGACAAGGATCTGCACCGGGTTCTGCCCAGTCCTCAGGCTGATTATCTCGAAAGCAGCTGCCACAATGCTGGAGGCGAGGATCTTCTTCCCTCCGTTCTTGCCGGGGCGCATCATCCGGTTGACGAGCCTCTCTACGATGTTTACCTTCGCCTTTCCGAACCTGCTGTGCTCGTGCCTCCCACATGAGTGGGGCGCAATCACAGGGGCGAGGCACAAGTACGACTTGAGACCGAGGTCCCTGATCTCGATGTTAGAGAGATCCCATTTGTTGAATGCTTTTATCTCTGTATGAGACATCCGCAGATCACCTTACTGGCTTCTGCTTCTTCCCTGTCATCAGGGCCTGCAGTGAGACCCCGTTGATCTTAACCACCTTCCATCTGACCCCAGGCAGGTCGCCAAGCGATCCTCCCATAGGACCCCCAATCCCCTCGACAATGACCTCGTCGTGCTCATCGACAAAATTGAGCGCACCGTCTCCTGGCAAAAAGGCGGTTATCTGCTTCCCGTTCTTTATGAGCTGGATCCTCACGCACTTCCTCACTGCGCTATTGGGCTGCCTGCTCTCGACCCCTACCTTCTCGAGGACGATCCCCCTTGCCTGCGGGGCGCCTTCAAGAGGGTCTGCCTTGACATCCAGTCTGAGAGCCCTCCGCTTGTACTGCCTCAGGCTCCAGCGGAAGCGCTTCCGCTTCTCAGCCATCTTCCTGCCCGCGAGCAGACCCTTTGGTGACTTTGAACCTGCCATAGTATACACCTAGTGCGGATTTCAAAATGTACCTCAATTATTTAAGCATCACGGCTGGCTCAGACGATATTGACATTTTCGATGTCGAAGTGGCGCTTCATGAGAAGGCGGGTCTTGTTGATGTTCTTTCCGTTCTTGCCGATCGCCATCCCTTTGTCCCTCGGATCGACCGTGACATGAGCGACGGTCTGTCCTTCGGAGTTCTTTGTTATTCTGACCCCCCTCACTTTTGCAGGAGAGAGAATGTTCTTCAGGTACTCCTCGGGGGTCTCGGCGTACTCAACGATCTCCACAGCCCTCCCGATGACCTTCCGTGTCCTCTCTATATTCGAACCGTTCTTGCCGATCGCGAGCCCCATGTCACCCGGCCTGATCACAAAGATTATCCGGTTCTCATCGTCGTCGACTATGCAGTCCTTTGCGATTGCGCCTGTCAGGTTCTCAAGCAGCGCAATGTAACGCATCTCGTCGGCGGTGAGCCTTATGTTCGGAATAGGTTCATTCCTCCTTTGGCTTCAGTAACGAGGACTCGCCGGGCTCGATTATGCTGACAGTGGAGACGGGGAATGGCTTTCCGCAGAGACCGCCAAGATCCCAGCTCGATCCGGGGAAGTGGTGGATAGGGATACCCTCGCCCGCCACAGCCATTACTTTTGCGACAACTTCCTCAGGGGCATTTGACGCCAAGATGAGAGCCTTGACTCTCTTCTTCGATATTAGCTTCAGAGACACCTTGTATCCGGTCTCGACTTTACCGGTTTTTATGGCAGTCTTCAATTCCTTGACAATGTCCATATCATGAACCCTCTTTCGAGAAGCGCATAAACAATTCGACTATGCCTGTACCTAAAGGTACTGGCTGGCCGACTATAACGTTTTCTGTCACTCCCTCCAGTGCGTCCTCCTCTCCATGTGCAGCCGCATCCAATAAATGCTTTACGGTGACCTCGAAAGCCGCCCTTGCGAGAACGCTCGACTTCTCTCCGCTGACCCCGTGCCTCCCTATCTGCCTTATCTTGCCTGTGGAGGTCATCAGGTCTGCTACGAGGATCACATGGCGTATGTCGACGTCGAGACCCTGCTGATCGAGCACTTGGAAAGCCTCCCTGATTATGGCGTTCCTTGCCGCCTCTATGCCAAGCACCTCTGCGATCTCGGAGATGTTGTTCGTGTAGATCCTTGTAGTGTCGATCCCCTTGATTCCCAGGACTTGTGCGAGGTTGGATCCGTCGGTGTGGAGGACGTACTCGTTGTCCTCCTTCTGGATCACTACCCTCTTGATCCCCTTGATGCCCTTAAGCCTAAGGTCGAGGATCCGCTCACGGAGGCGCTTTATCTTCTCCGGCGCCGTTGTCTCGGGGGTTATGATTATGCTGTTCCCCTCGACCGAAACCCTGCCTACCTTGAGCTTCTCAATCGACTTGGCTATGAAATCGAGATCCAGCCCCTTGTCCTCCGAAACCTCTGTGTCTATTTCAACTATGAACGAAGAGTTGATCATGTCGTATTCGATGCTCTTCGCGACGTTCTCAACTGCGATCCTCTCGATCCTTGCCACTACCTCCTTTGCCTTCTCCAGGCTGCCCCTGTGCTCCTCGTCGAGGTATATGGTCATCGTCGGCGTGGATGGCATGCGCCTGGCATCGACTATCTCTATGAGGCGCGGCAGGCCGAGCGTTACATTGAGTTCCCTGACGCCCGCGTAGTGGAATGTCCTCAGGGTCATCTGGGTGCCGGGCTCGCCTACGGACTGGGCCGCGACTGTGCCCGCAGCCTCGCCAGGCTCTATGAGTGCCTTTATGTAAGCGGCGTTGACCTCATCTACGATCCTCTCAAGTTGTTCAGCAGTCAGACCGAGGCCCGATGTCTTCTCCTTCAACTGCGAGACCAAGTTCTCCGGGAGGGAGTACTTGGCAAGGAGGCTGTCTAGTACCTCGCCGTTGCTGCGCATCTGAGGGGTCGCCTGATCAGCAGGAGGGGCCGGCTCTGCTGCGGCACTTGCCTCTTTCTCGGGCTCCTCAGCGGCCACGCCGCCCTCTTTCTTTGCCTTCGCTTTCTTGGGCTTCCCCTCGGACTTGGGCTTTGCGTTTGACTTTGAGCGCGCTTTTCCCCCTCTCTCCTTGATCGCCCTTGCCTGCGGTTCTGCGCCTTCCGTTGTCGTCTCCTCAACTGTTCCCTCAGACGGTTCCTCTGACATGTCAGCTGCCTCCTGCCTTTACGACTCTCTCGATTATCTTCTCGACATTGACTGCCTTGCCGTGGTCGCTCTTGGCTGGATCGACCCCGTCTTCCCCATACCGGAACTGGATGATCGATCCGTCCGTGCCCCTCACTGTGAGGTCGTACTCGACGCGGACATCCTGCAGGGCGTTTATCAGCCTCCTCTGCATATATCCGCTCTGGCTTGTCCTGACGGCTGTGTCGACCAGCCCTTCCCTGCCTCCCATCGCATGGAAGAAGAACTCGATCGGGTTGAGCTTGTCCTTGTAGCTGCTGTAGACGAAGCCGTGGGCCTCAGCACCCAGATCGCCCTGCTTAAAGTGGGGCAGGGTCCTGTTCATATAACCCCTCATGATCCTCTCGCCCCGGACCGATTGTTGCCCCACACACGCTACCATGTGCGCGAGGTTCATCAGGCTACCCCTTGCCCCGGTCCTGGCCATGAGGAGCGCCGTGTTGGATTCCCGGAGGTGCTGGCTCGCGATCTCCCCTGCAAGCTCCCTGGCTTCCTCGAGCTCCTGCATGATCTTGGTCTCTAGCGTCTCCTCTAGGGTCCTGCCGGCGAGGCGCTCCAGGAGCCCCTGGTTGTATATGTCAATAAGCTCGGATACCTTCGCCTCGGCCTGCCTTATAACCTCGAGGACTTTCCTCTTTGCCTCTGCGGGGAGCTCCTCGTCGTCGAGCCCAATCGTCAGCCCGCGGCTGTCGATGTAGGCGAGGAAGAGCTTGAATGCCTTGTCAATGTACTCCCTCCCCGCGTCGGTGCCGTAGTCCTTGATGAGCCTATGGAGGACGCTCTCTGGCTGTCCGGCTCCGATCG
>CALGKV010000060.1 GCA_937930465.1 Methanosuratincolales archaeon
GAATCTGTTCTATGAAAGTGCCTGAAAACATACGGGATGCCTTCGCCAAGGCCCTCAAGTACAGGCGTGCAGTGATTGGCACTGCCTCAAAAGAAGGCATTCCAAACGCGGTCCCCATAGGAGTTGGGAGATTCGTCGACGAGGAGACGCTTTGCCTTGTGGACAATTACTTTTTGAAAACGCGCAAGAATCTTGAGGAGAACCCCCGCGCAGCCGTGGCATTCTGGGTATCTGAGGAAAAAGAAGGCAAAATAATCACAAACGAGGGTTATCAGCTAAAGGGCAAAGTCGAGATCCAGACCAGCGGCGACCTTTATGAGAGGATCAAGGCAGAGACGAAGGCAGTAAGGGCGGACTTCCCAGTAAAAGCAATAGCCCTCTTAAGGGTGGATGAGATCTACGATGTAAAAGCCGGGCCGACCGCCGGAAAAAGGATTCTGTGAGCAGCGAGAGGAATTTTCTCGATGCCCCCTCCCCTCTCTGACCCCCAGAGCTTTTCCGGAAGAACTGGGCACCGGTTCAATCACATAATAAAGAGCCTCCCTGACGACCCGTCACGGGGACTGACGATTGAGGAGCTCCTCCTGAAACTCAGGACCACAGGGTATAGAGGAGGAATCGAAAGTCTAAAGGTTGACCTCCATGAGCTGATCAGGCGGGGAGAAGTTGGGCAATTCGAACAGGAAGGCAAGAATGTCTACTTCTGCCTCCCCAGGGGGAGGCTCGAGTTTAGGAAGAGGTCTGCCCTGATAAGGCTGCACAACATGGAGCTAAATGAGGACGATATCAGAAGGCTTGAGGAGATCGTTAATCAGCATGGGTCGACGAATCAGTCATAGCAAAACTTATTTGCCAATCTTTGATATGCCTCAAATCACGTGAGGTTAATCGAAATGGTGTCCGTAAAAGTCGATCCGGAAAAGTGCAACGGCGATGCAATTTGCATCTCTATATGCCCTGTCAGCGTATTCGAGCTTAATGACAACAAGGCAGTCCCAGTCAGGGAGCAGGACTGCATTCTATGCATGGCATGCGTCGCACAGTGCCCCACTCAGGCAATAGAGGTAAAAGAGTGATCATAGTTCGCCACTCTTACCTTCCCCACCACTTTTTGCACGTTCCTTTCTGTCCATATCCATTCCCTTCCTTTTCATTTTGCGCGTCTGACCAAACCCGCTGTTGTAGTGTTTGCATATTTCCGTCAGCGGGCAGATCGGGCACCTCGGTCCAACCGGTCTACAGATCTCTTTCCCGAATGATACGAACGTGTCATTCACATCCGTCCATGTTGCCTTAGGGAACTTCTCCATCAGCCTCAGCTCCGTTTCCTCCGGGGTCGAGGTTTCTACCAGCCCAAGCCTGTTCGAAATCCTGTGGACATGCGTATCGACCGGTATAGCCTCCAACCCAAAGCCATAGACCAACACGCAGTTTGCGGTCTTCCTTCCGACCGAAGGGAGCTCCATCAACGCCTCGAGGTCCCTCGGGACTCGCCCGCCGTACTTGGTGGTTATCTCATTGGCAATCCTGATTATCGCCCTTGCCTTGTTTTTGTAGAACCCTACTCCGCGTATTAGTTCGGAAACCTCAGCCTCGCCGGCGGCAGCGAGTTCCTGCGGGGTCCTGAATCGCCCGAAAAGGTTCATAGTCGCCTCAGACGTCCTCTCGTCCCTAGTCCTGTGGGAGAGTACGGTCGCTATTAGGACCGCAAACGGGTCCCTGAGCCTCTCCTCCACCGCCGCCAGGGCTGTCTCGCCCCCGCCCCCAAGCGCATCCTTCATTGAACGTAGGATCTCAACTGGATCCAATTTACCACCAGCAGCTTTAATATCCCTCTGAAGTTAGCTATAAACTGTGAATCTGCGATGCCAGACAAGATTTCTGATAAGTGGCAGAGACAGGAGAAGGAGTCTGCAGCAGAAAAGGTGAGGGAGCAGATAGTGCTTCAGCCCCCCCTGAGCGAACGCCTTGATCTTGCAAAGCGGAAGCTCCAAGAGCAGATCCAGCACCTGGACAGGGTCTCGCAGAGGCTAAACGCCAAGGACAAGGATCTCTACGAGAAGATGGTCAAGGCATACGGGGAGCACGACAGCCAGCGGGCGCAGCTGATCGCCAACGAGCTTGCGGAGCTGAGGAAGATCGAGCAGAAGACCCAGTACGGCAAGTACGCCCTCGAGCGTGCTTACATACGAATCGAGATGGCAAAGGACTTCGGCGACATGGTGGCGGCGCTGGTACCAGTCGGGCAGATCGTTAAGAGCGTCAAGGGAACGCTCGGAGAATTCCTCCCTTCATCCGAGACTGCATTGAACGAGCTATCTGGTATAATGAACGACACGCTTCTATCGTTCTCTAACATAACTGGCGAGTCGATTGTAGCTGGTCCTGTGAGCGAGGATGCAGACAAGATACTGAGGGAAGCTGCCGCCGTCGCGGAGAGCAGGCTGAAGGACAAGCTCCCAGGTGCAGGGACTGATTTGCCGCTGACCGACACCCAGTGAAAATCCCCCGTTTTTTCTTCGAAACTCCCCTTTCCTACCGACTGCCAATGCGCTAGGTGGTCACTATCGATTCCTTGTCCGTCGTGACCACTGTGTGCTCGGACTGGGCTATGGGCATCCCGGACGCCTCGACCAGCACAGGGTACTCATATAAGAGCCTTTCAGCGAGCAGCGCTTCGACTGCCTCGCCGCTGCACGCGACCCACCTCCTGGCGAACGGCAGCGTCTTGAACTTCCTGTATATGTCCTCGTACGCCCCCCTCTGCGGCTCAGCCTTGGGGCGCTTCAGTTTAACCAGGTGGAGGATGTTTCCGGCCATTCCCTCCCTCACCTCACCTATGGCCTTGGGGAGCGTGGCGAAAGGCTCAATCGCGTAGACAGACCAAGGCTGAAACTTGCCTAATGGCTCAGAGCCGGATACGTTAGGTATGCTCAAGCCGCTGTGGATCGTGTACTGCTCGATCTGGTGCCCGGTGAGGTTCCTAATCGGTTTGTATCCCATCGACCTTATTGTCTTCTCGACCATGGGGCCGACATCTCCTATCTTCCCCCCGACCCTCACCGCCTGGACCCCTCTCTCCAAAGCAAGCTCCACTGCCTTTATCATGTCTTCGAACTCGGATCCGACCGAGACGGTTACCGCGGTATCGGCTATTAGCCCGTCTATGTGGACGCCCAGATCGACCTTGACCAGTGCACCATCAGGGATCACAGTCGCGTCTGAGGGGGGCGATGTATAGTGCGCCCCCACCTCGTTTATGCTGACGTTGCAAGGGAAAGCTGGGCTGCCGCCCATCCTGATGATCTCAGACTCAACCCATTCGCATATTTGTAGAACGCTCGCCCCCTTGAAGACCATCCGCGGGACTGCCTTCCTGACGACCCTGGCTATCTTCCCTGCAAGCAGCAGCTTCTCCAGTTCCTCCTCGCTAAGCAATCCAAACCACGACTCCGTTGGCGCGAATCGCGCGTGATGCATCTCTTATCCGCCTTTGTGCAAAAAAGGATATCCGTCCGAAGCCCCTGTTGAAGGGTAAGCCAAGCCGTGAGTGTGGCCGCTAGCCGGTGCCGTTAGAGTTAAAAACACCTCCAATCCAAGAGGTAAGAGTGATTCCTATGTGCGTTCTAGGCAG
This sequence comes from Methanosuratincolales archaeon, assembly GCA_937930465.1. GTDB lineage: Archaea > Thermoproteota > Methanomethylicia > Methanomethylicales > Methanomethylicaceae > Methanosuratincola. The sequence continues at coordinate 3,635 of CALGKV010000060.1, forward strand.
AGACCGTCTCGTAGAGATGAACAAGAAGTACACGATCCTTGAGCCTTTCGTCGAGTCACAGCTCGACGGCGACGGGTACATACTCACGGTAGGAGAGGACACCACGCTCCAGTACTTGGAGCATCGGAACGTAATATCGAAGGAGATTGTGTTCACCCCGCCCGACTGCGTCGCTTACCTCACCGCAAAGAGCAGGTACGGCAGGATGGGGCTGTCATTCCTGAATGCTGCAAAGGTCCACAGCGGCTTCGTGGGCAGGCTCGCCCTCGAGATAGTGAACCTTAGCAACGACAGGAAACCCATCACCATAAGGGCTGGAGACCACTTCATGCACATCGAGTTCATCAGAAGGGAGGGCGCACCATCGCCCTATGTGGGAGAATACCAGTTCCAGTACATGACGGAGGACGAAATAAAGTCATACCTGCCAATACTGAAGCAGGTCTTCCCCAACTTTGACGAGCTATCGAAGATTTGGCTGAGGAAAAAGCTCAACCACGAAAAATACTGACCCAAGCCAGCCATTTCTGTACCTCCTCAAAGCCTAATTTTTTTATTCACCCCGACAGCCACCGCAGCCTTCAATAAATCGCCAGGTAAGAAGGGAACCACGCCTGCCCAGAGCGCCCCCCAGAAATTCCAGCCCATCCAGCCCGATAGCCAGAGCCACCCTATGCCGAAGACCAAGGACATGCATAACCCTACTGCGGCAATGTCTGCAAACTTCCTGTTTCCTGCCCAGCGGAGAAGCAGCCCTGACGCGAGCGAAGCCAGCAGGAACCCCAAAAGGAACCCTCCCGTCGGTCCGATCAGAACGGCGTATCCGGCCATCCCCCTCGCGAACACGGGGAGCCCTACTGCCCCCATTGCCAGGTATATTGCCATGCTCAGCGGTGCTTTCTCTTTAAGGACCAAAACGCATAGGTAAAGGAAAAGCGTCTGCAGGCTCACCGGGACGGGGTAGACTGGTATCGAGATGAGCGCCCCGACTGCCGTTAGCGCCGCGAATACAGCCGCTAAGGAAAGCCCCTTTGCGTGCGTTTTTCCTTGTTCCATCTGAATGCCACCTTAACCTTAGGGCTCTAGTAAACCGTATTTATCTTTTAGGTTTACATCTAATAAATAAATTAAAATGAGCAGGCGGGAATCAATTACGATTATCCTTTGCGGCTGGGGACCACTCCTCTACGCTCGGACTGTTTAACAATTACATATAAAACATTCCTTGAACAAATATTCACAGGTGAACCATATTTGAGCACAAAACTACTTTTAGCGTCTGTGCTTGCAATCCTTGTGGTCGCCTCTCCAGTCTTGGCTGCCCCAAAATTTACCCTCCTAGCTTACGCCACTTGGGACTATGACATGGTCAACTTGGACAAAGTGGATCCGCAATACACAGGAAAGGGCGTCTACGTGGCAGTGCTGGACACAGGGCTTGCCCCGAATTGGAAGGACTATTTCCCGAAGGAAAGGATCGCCACAGAACTGGGTAAGGGATTTAAGGAGATCCTGACTTGGGACATGAAGACCGGTGAGCTGGTAGAAACAGGGAAGATAATCGAGACTACCTTCATCGGGTCGACTGGAAGCACGCACGGGACACACGTCGTAAGCACGATCCTGGGCTATAACTACTATGCTCCAGCAGATGCAGCATCCGGCTTCCCCCTGCCTCCGATATTTGTCAAGGGGATAGCGCCCGGGGTGACAATAATACCTGTAAAGGTTCTCTCTGACTACCATATACCGGATGCGCATGGTGGTGAGGGTCCTGTGGTTTTCGGGACAGACCGTGCAGTTGCAGCCGGGATCGACTATGCGACCGACCTTGCCATTGCCGGTTACAGGCCTATGATAATCACGATGAGCCTCGGCGGTCCGGAGCCCTCGCCAATAATTAAGAAGGCCATTGAACGGGCGATCGAAAACGGAGTGATACTGGTCGCGGCTGCCGGCAACGAGGGCGAATCCGGAATGAGCTACCCTGGTGCGTATCCAGAAGTGATATCAGTCGGCGCATGCGGATGGACATATGAATGGTACTGGCCAAACGGAACCGCACCCCCGCCGAGATACCGACTATGGTGGCTACAAGAGTCCACTTATGGATACATCGACATTCCTGAGGACAGTGCCGAATTGGTCGATCAGGTATACATTACCGACTGGAGCAGCAGGGAAATTTCAGGTTCGGGACAAGAGCTTGATATTGTCGCGCCCGGAAGCTGGGTGAGAGGGCCTTACCCTGGCACGCCAGGCTACAGCCACCTCCCTTGGTGGAGCAATGGGCTCGGTTGGTATTTTGGGCGTAACCCTGGCAACTTCTACTACCTCGGCGGAACCAGCATGGCGACGCCCCACGTGACCGGAATCGCTGCACTAATGCTACAGAAGAATCCGAGTCTGACACAGGTGCAAGTCGAAAAAATACTCAAAGCAACGGCATTGCCAATACCCGAAGGGTCTGCAACCGTATTTGACTATGACCATTGGGCAGAATTCTCTTGGTACTCAAATGCTACGGGAGCGGGCTTAGTTCAGGCAGAGGCGGCTCTGAATGCGTCTTAATTCCCTTTTTTTCCTTATTTTCTGTCCTATGATCTACTCATATGGCGTAAGCTTAAAAGCAGCGTTACTACTTTTAAGTGAATGTAAAATATGATTCCAACAAAGCTATTCTTCGTAAAGGGCGTCGGAACGCATAGGGAGCGACTGGCCGCCTTCGAGCTCTCCCTCCGCGACGCTGGCATAGAGAAGTTCAACCTTGTGAACGTCTCGAGCATATTCCCCCCCAACTGCCAGATAATCTCTAAGGAAGAGGGTCTGAGGCGCCTCTCCCCGGGGCAGATCATACACTGCGTGATGGCTAGGAACGAGACTAACGAGCCAAACAGGCTTATCTCTGCAGCAATCGGGCTCGCCGTGCCGCATGATCGGAACAGCTACGGCTACCTCGCCGAGCACCACGACTTCGGCATGAAAGGGGAGAAGGCTGGGGAGTATGCCGAGGACCTTGCGGCCACGATGCTAGCTACAACCCTTGGGATACCATTCGACCCGAACCAGGCATGGGAGGAGCGGGAGCAGCTCTACAAGGCTAGCGGCCTCATCATAAGGACTACGCACGTAGTCCAGTCTGCTGAGGGGCACAAGGATGGTCTCTGGACATGCGTAGTTGCAGCCGCGATATTTGTCGACTAGCCTTCTTGCCTCTTCCCCCTCAGGGGGCGCATTCCCAACAACCTTTAATATCCTACCAATTCGATTGATCAAATAGTGATCCGGAGGAAGCGCGCGTGCCACTCTTCAAGCCCTTTTCTCCTCCGAGCGCCGAGTTGTCCATCGAACTCAGCAAGGACGAATTCTCGCTCGGCGAGACCTTGGAAGGGACCGCCGTGCTGAAGTGCCTTGAGGAATTCGAAGTCCAGTCCGTGAAAGCCGATCTAGTCGGGATCGAGCAGGTCAAGGGCAAACTCCTCGACTATTCAGGCGACGACCAGACTCGGA
>CALGKV010000061.1 GCA_937930465.1 Methanosuratincolales archaeon
AGGAGGTAGGGATATGCAAAGAGACGGTGGAGATGGCAAGGAAGTTCTGGATGGGCAAAAAGAACCTGAAGTGCAACTGCAGGCTCTGAGGCTGATAGTCGGGGACGGAAGCGAGATAGAGCTGTGGAAAGAAGGTTCCAAACCAATAATTATGCCTAATAAAAATCGTACCATGGCAATATCTTCCTCTGCTGACAAATATTTTGTTGAAAAATCCAATGCCATGAGTTTGCAAACGGAATAAATTTCTTTTCCGAATAAGAATGCCGCCGGGAAGACCAAAAAGAAGGCCTCGCCACGAAGGTGCACAAGTTGCCCCCCTTACGCCTGACAGATGAGCAGATGAAGGCAACAAGCATTCTGAAGGGGAAGCTACAGATACTGGCGTGCGCCGGGTCAGGCAAGACGGAGACAGTTTCGAGGCGGATAGCAAACATAGTAAAAAGCGGCACCCCCGCAAAAGCCGTAGTCGCATTCACATTCACCGAGAAGGCTGCCGAGGAGCTGAGGGTCAGGATCCGCAAGATACTCGAGGAGGAGTGCCCGGGGAGGGCAGACATAGGAGAGCTCTACATCGGGACGATCCATTCCTTCTGCTTCGAGATGCTCAAGAGGCTCAGACCGGAGTACAGGAGCTATGAAGTCCTGGACGACAACAGGCGAGTTGCATTCATATCAATGCCGGAACGGTACTACAAATCCCATTTGGAAAGGCTCAGGAAAAGCGAATCCCGAAAAGGCGGGAAGGCTGGCAAGTTCGCAGTGATCTCAAAGTTCTTCGAGAGCTACGACCTTGTGAGGGTAGAGGGCATAAGCCTTTCAGAGCTAACGAACAGCGATTTTGTGGAATGCTGCATAAGATATGAAGGGATGCTGGATGAGGACAGGTACATCGATTTCACCGGCATGGTGCACAGGCTCGTGGATCTGCTAGAGAAGGACCGCGGGGCGAAGGCGCAGCTCAACGAAATGGTAAAGCACCTTGTTGTGGACGAGTACCAGGATATCGACCCCCTCCAGGAGAGGCTTGTTAGGCTGATTGCCGACGGATGCGAGAGCCTCTGTGTCGTAGGCGACGACGACCAGTGCATATACAATTGGAGGGGATCAGATGTGGAAAACATCATATCTTTCACACGGAGGTATCCTGAAGCCATAAGCATCCCGCTCTCCGTGAACTTCAGGAGCACCGCAAGGATCATCGAGTGCGCATCCAACTTCATCAGGAAAAACCAGAACAGGATAAAGAAGGCGATGATTCCCCGGCAGAGCCCGCCGAACCCGTCGGAGCCGGACGATCTGTTCTACCGCCACTTCGATACGGAGGAGGAAGAGTTCGATTTCATAGTCGAAAGGATCAGGTCGCTCAATGGGACTGATTTCAGGGACAAGAACGGGTCGCCATTCTCGCTCTCCTACGGCGATTTTGCGATACTGGTTCGCACCAAGAAGGAAGCGGTCAAGATAATCAAAAGGCTTGATGACGCCATCATACCGTGCGTCGTTGACATAGGAGCAGAAGTCTTCGGGAGGCCTGAGGTCGACCTTGCCTTACGATGCCTCGCATACGCCTTCGGAATAGGAATGGACAACAAGCCCGTAACCCCAAAGGATCTTGAGGATCGCTATGACAAGGCATTCTTGAAAAGAGCCGATAGTGCCGGGAAAAGGGCCTATCCGCTGGCTGACAAGAGGCGCTTCATGGATTCCATCAGAAGGATAAGGGAGGAAGTGGAGGCGCTAGAGCCAGGATACCTGCCGATGGGGATCCAGCCTTTTTTCCACAAGATCCTCCAGGCGTTCGGGGCTGACCGCTTCCAATTCGAGGATGCCTACTGCCACGACCTGGCAGTGCTCAGCCAGGCTATCGCAGACTATGAATCGGTCTGGAGGAGGCTCAAGGCAAGCGATGTGAAATACTTCTTCGGCTTCATAAGCGCCTACGGCTCCAGGAGCTATTCAGAGGCGAGCCACAGCGAACTGGGCGCTGTGGACGCGGTCAAGATCCTGACCATCCACAGGGCGAAGGGGCTCGAGTTCCCAGTCGTTTTCGTCCCCGGCTTCGTGGAAGAGGCGAAGCCGCCCTGCAGCAGGACTTACGTCGACGAAGATCTCTACGATGCAGAGAGGTACCGCGGCAGCGATGAGGACGAAAGGAGGGTCTACTACACCGCGATAACCAGGTCAGAGAAATACCTCTGCATAACGGGCTCGGCAATGAGGATGAAGGAGGACGGCAATCCGTACAAGGCAAAGTTCCCGCCCCACCGCTTCAAAGGAGAGCTCGATGTGAAAAGGTTCTTCTCGGACAGGGCTTGCATCAAAAGGACGAGGAGCGGCCACCCGCCGCGCGCTTCGTCAGCCGCTTCGTTCCCTACGTCCTTCAGCGACCTCAACTGCTTCATGAGGTGCGGGCACGATTACCTCATACGCAAAGTCTACGGGTTCGAGCCAGGGGTTCCGCCTGCGTTCGGTTATGGATCCAATCTCCACAACATACTGAACATAATCTACAGCGAATACATCAAAAAAAGGGCTGTGCCTGATCCCCAACAGATATCGGAGCTCTTCGACCGCCACTTTTTCCTCAGGTATGCAACGGAAGAGATGTCGGATCGCATGAAGGATGCGGGCAAGAGGGTCATAGGAAACTACGTGAGGCTCAATGCCGAGGACTTCAGTGCGGCGCTTGAGACTGAAAAAAGCTTCGAGCTTGTCATAGACGGCGCGCTGATCTCAGGGCGAATAGACCTGCTCAAGAGGCTCGACCCCAACGGAAACGTCAGGGCGGTTGAGATAATCGATTTCAAGTCAGAGGATGAGATCAACAAGGCCTACAGCCAAGACCGGGAGCTCCAGCTGAGGCTTTACGCTATAGCCTGCATGAGGTCGCTCGGGCTCGACCCCAAGAAGGCATGCGTTCACTACCTTGATGAGAACAGGAGGGAGCACATCCCAATCGCCCCGGAGGACTTGGAGGGAGCGAGGCAGAAGGTCAGCAAAATCGTGTCGGAGATAACAGGGAAGAGGTTTGCCCCGAGCCCCTCTGAAAGGTGCGGGGGGTGCGACTGGCGGATCGTGTGCCCGCACAGCACAAACCGACCCGGGGCAAAGTGACTGGCATGAGCCAACAATTTCCCCATTTACTTTCATGGCTTTGTTACTCATGTAGGCTTCAAAGTTTGCGCCTATGGCGGCTCTATGGAACTTAAAACCCTCCTTTTGCAGGCCCCACGGCTCTTCCTTTTACGTTTGGAAATACGCGTTTATTTTCCGCCTGAAAGAATAATGAGGCATCTTGTTGTCAATAGCCACCTTTAATGTTCGATTCGAGGGTTGGACGCTTCTTCTTTTCTTAGACTCTTCCATCCCCTATGCCGTCTTTGAGACCAAAAACGAATAATCGTTGAAATCGATTCATTGAACCATTGCAAATCTATAATAATCTGGCTTGGGGAGGTTCGGTCCAATCAGGTTCCCAGTCGTCAAGCAAGACGACACTTCTTGAGACCGACCTCATCCTCTCTGCCAGCGTCTTGTCGGTTGTTATAAATGGCGCCTGCCTTGAGGCCGCCATCGATATATAAACCGCATCGTACATGCTAATGTCGAGCTCACATGATATCCTGGAGGCGATGTCCCAGACGCTCTCGGCTGGCATCCTTGCTATGTGCAAGGCTTTTAAAGCCTTGACAGCGTTGGCCACATCATCAGGAGAGAGTTTGAAGATCCTGTGGTAGCGGAGGGCGTTGGCGACCTCGTAGTATAACAAAGTTGGCGCCGCCAGGCTTATTGAGCCCCTAACGTGCAGGTCGCGCAGCATGATCGCCTTCTCGTGCAACCTCTCAGGAAGGTACCACTTGACGGCGACGCTCGCGTCCACAACAGCTACCGGCGCATCTCCCGCCAAAGCCTTATCGCCTCGCTGGAGTCATAGTCTGTAGACCCTTGGGACTTTAGGAGCCTCTCCCTGATCCCGTCCATGAAAGAGAGAGCCGCTTCCACCTCCATCTTCCTCTCCTCCTCGTCGATCCTTGCGACTATTGCCTTTCTAACTACCTCGCTCCAGTTAATCTGTTTGAACTTCCTTAACTTTTCACGGTACTCTTTGGGGATCCTGATGCTCATCATGTCGGTCAA
>CALGKV010000062.1 GCA_937930465.1 Methanosuratincolales archaeon
CGGGCCGCCTCCATATTCAGGGTCGATAAGCTGGTCATCTACCCGGATGGATCCAACTGGAGGCGTGACGCCAGGCTAATACACACGCTTCTCTCTTACGCCGAGACGCCGCAGTACCTCAGGAAGCTCATATTCCCGATCTCCCCAGAGCTCCGCTTCGCCGGGCTGATCCCTCCCCTAAGGACGCCCCACCACCCCCTCGGGTCATCTGAGGTTGACTACAGGGAAGGGTTCGTCCTCGAATCCGGTGCGAAGGGTTCCCTAATCGACATCGGTCTAAAACAGCCAGTGAGGTGCAGAGCCCCGCTGCCTAAGAGCTCACGCGTCACCATGCGTAGAGAGGGGGGTGGTTGGGTGCCTATAGATAGGGGCTCAGTGCCGCTATACTGGGGCTACGACGTGCATGTCGACGGGAGGCGGCTGCGCGACATACTTTCGGAACGCCCCTCTGGACTGATAATTGCAACTTCGCGGCTTGGGGATCCTGTGGCGCAAATGGCGGATCCCATTTCCCGAGCATATCGCGAAAGCCGAAGCATATCGCTTATCTTCGGTTCGCCCAGGGAGGGGCTGAACGAGATTTTAGGCAGGGAAGGGGCAACGCTGGAGGGCCTGGTCGACATGACGATAAACATTGCCCCGGGTCAGGGCACCGCAACTATAAGGACTGAGGAGGCAATAATTATTGCCCTCGCCCTGATCGATTTTATAGGCTCATCGGTCAGGAGCTCCGGAAGCTAGGAGGCGGTCCGATGGCTCATCTTCATTATTCTGGAAGCCTCCCCCGTGGAATTCAGCATTCCGTTCTAATCCGAAAACGGATAGAAATATATTTTAGTATTACTGCTATCAACAGGCAAGTTTAGGCTGGAGGTCTGTTCATGGGACATCGAAGTAAGAGTGCGCCGCGCAGGGGCTCATTGATGTACTACCCCAGGGTGCGCGCCAGACGCATTTCAGGTAGGATAAGGACTTGGCCCAAGGTCGCCGGCGCCCCCCGTCTCCTTGGATTCGCAGGTTACAAAGTAGGATCAACCCACGTCATAATGGTCGACAACAGGCCGAAGAGCCCTCTCTTCGGCAAGGAAGTCATGCGGGCGGTGACTGTGCTCGAAGTCCCCCCGATTTACATCTACGGCTACAGGGCGTATGTGCACACCAGCAAGGGGCTAAGGGCCCTGGCTGAGGTGATGACAAAGTCTTTGCCCAAGAATGCAGGTCGTGTCCTGAAGCTGTCTGAGGACTATGATCCGTCCCCCATCCAGGCATCAATCGACGCCAACATTGACAACATCGCAGAGGTCAGGGTTTTGGCGCTGACGCAGCCCTACAAGGCAGGATTCGGCAAGAAGACGCCAGAGATCTTGGAGATAAAGGTTGACGGGGACGAGATTAAGGCTGTGCTAGATTACGCGAAATCCCTGCTTGGGAAGGAGATCAGGGCAAAGGACCTCTTCAATGAGGGCCAATACGTTGACGTGATCTCGATAACAAAGGGGAAAGGATTCCAAGGGGCCGTTAAGCGCTTCGGCGTCAAGATACAGCCGAACTGGCACAAGCACCGTAAGGGTAAGCGGGTAGTCGGCTCAATAAGCCCGTCCAAGCCGCACATGATGTTCACGATCCCGAGGCCTGGCAAGATGGGATTCCACCAGCGCACCGAGTACAACAAGCTCATCCTTAAGATCGGGGAGAACCCCGCTGAGATCAATGTTTCGGGGGGCTTCCTGCACTACGGGTTGGTCGGCACCGACTACATTGTAGTGGCTGGGTCCATACCGGGCCCATCAAAGAGGCTTGTGCGGATCAGGTATCCCGTCAGGTCCAAGGTAGAGAAGATCGAGCCTCCAAAGCTCGTCGCAATGGATCTGACTTCGAAGCAGGGGGTGTGATGAATGTCATCAGAGGTAACCACAAAGCGAGTTGCGAAGGTAATCAGCATCGACGGGTCGATAAAGGGAGAGATTGAACTCCCGCAGGTATTCGAGACCGACCTGAGGCCGGACCTCATCCGTCGCGCAGTGATCTCCAGCCAGACCGCTAGGATAGTCCCCAGGACAACCGATTATTATGCTGGGAAGCGCACTAGTGCCGAGAGCCTTGGAGTTGGGCTGGATCTCGCGCGCGTACCAAGGGTTAAGGGTGAGCACAACCCCGCTTCGGGTGCAGGAGCATTCGTCCCTAACGTGGTCGGGGGGCGTCTTGCATTCCCTCCAAGCTTGGAAAAGAAGTACCACGAGCGGATAAACGAGAAGGAGCGCAGGCTTGCTCTCATGTCTGCGATTGCAGCGACCTCTGATCCTGAAGCCGTCATCGAGAGGGGTCATATCCTTGCAACTGAAATCTCTCTACCCTTGGTCGTCTCAGACGAGCTGAAGGGTCTGAAGAAGTCTGCGGAGCTGCGGGGATTCCTTGAGAAGGCTTCCCTAATTTACGATGTGATGAGGGCAAAGGAGGGTGTCAGGGAGAGATCGGGGAAGGGAAAGCGGCGCGGCAGAAGGTGGATTAAGCCAAAATCTCTCCTAATCGTCGTCGACGACCCGGGCGCTCCCGTAAGGCTAGCCTCAAGGAACTTTACTGGAGTGGAATGCGTGGGGGTCACGGAGCTCAACGTCGAGCGCTTGGCCCCTGGCGGACATCCGGGTAGGCTGACGCTCTGGACCGAGTCTGCAATTAAGAGGCTGGGTGAGATTTACAAGTGAGGTGCAAGAGATGTCTAGGGAACCTGCTGATGTGATCATAGGGCCAGTATCATCAGAGTCCGCTTTGGAGAGGGTGGAGCGCGAGAACAAGCTGACCTTCATCGTTTCCATGAAATCAAACAAGGCGGACGTCAAGTGGGCTGTGGAGAAGCTGTATGGGGTTAAGGTCAAGTCCGTAAGGACTATGATAACTACGAGCTCGGAGAAGAAGGCCATTG
>CALGKV010000063.1 GCA_937930465.1 Methanosuratincolales archaeon
AAATCTAATAAATATCAAAATCGATTTTTAGGTTTTTGCTACATTTTTCAGAGCTCTTGGATGGAATTCTTGTAAATTTGTATACTATGAGCTCTGGAATCTAGATCAATAACAGTCAACTGTTGGTCCCTGATATCTTGAGCTATGTTTTAAAAAACCATAAATTATTATATGCCAAAAACTATCATTAACACAGGAGATAGCGTTGGGTCTCACTTTACAGGCGTTAATAAGCAAATCGCAAGCCAGCCAAGTCAGCGCCACGCTGCCATGGCAGGTGGCATTCTATGATCCTGGTCCGCCGCCCGTGGTGGCGGATCTGCTGACCGTTGCGAGGAAGGGCGCATTCTACGAGATGATAGTCAAACTATCTGACATACGGCAGAAGTTCGACGCAAGGGCTATACTAGTCTCCCCAAGGAGGCGGCTAGGGGTAGGGGAAGTGCAGCTAGCAACTTCATTCGGAATATATGTGGTGCTCGACTGCGATCAAGATGGTTTGCGGATGGCCTCTAGCGGTAGTGACGTGGAGGAGGTCAACTCGCGTTTTGTCCATGCAATACTGAAGAATAGGAGCAGAAGGGTGGCCTCAGATTGCAGGTCTGCCATACTCGCGCTGCTCAAAGAGAAGTTGTTCACGCCCGATGAGCTAGTCTCCGAGCTGGGGCTTTCCTTCAACACAAGGACCGTGACCAGCCAGCTCAGATCGCTTGTGAATGCTGGAGCTGTGCGCCTGTTGGGTAGGACTGTGAAGGGCGAGGGTGTATACGGCCTTCCAGGCATTCTATACCCTGTCAGGGGCGATCTTTCCAAGATTTCGAGGATAAGCCACATGAAGAGGGCGATTGTTGATACGTTGGCTTTTTGTGGTCGCCCTATGAGTTCGGCTGAAATAAGCGAGAGGCTGGGAGTGAGCAAGCACCAGATCAGGTCGCTGCTGAGAAAGCTGTCCAATGAGCGGAAAACAATAAAGATCGGCGATGGATGGATACTATTAGGCAAAAATATTGACATTAATTTTGAAAAATCATCTATATCAGGATAAAATAGATTGTTTTCCATATATACATTTAAAATAGCTTAAAGTTGAAAAAAATCCCAAGCCTTAAAAAAGGTCACTGCAGAGAGTGATAACTGAATACGTGCGTGCAAAATTATGATGCCTGTCCACATTAACGACATATACTATGATCCAGAAAGGCAATTCTGTGGATTGTACATAGCCTCAAAAATATCTATGCCTGATTTTGACCCTACACTGGAACTCCTGAGGATACTGAATCAAAACAAGGTTTGTTTTTTAAGCATATCTTCTCATAGAAGCGAGGGCGTTGTCCATAACTTCATAACCTTAGACCTTACTGAGAATCCTGGATTAAAAGAAGAATTGGTAAAACGCATAAAAGAAAAATTCGGTACTATGCTAGTCTACCTTGTCTGCGCGGATTCTGGCGTCCCAGGGTTGATCTACAATGTGGACGGCTATCCTGTGATACTGAACGTCTCTGGTCACCCTATACAGGTGGCTGCGATGACAACTTCCGGCTGGAAGAACCTTGTCATGGGCATGATCAGGCGATACAAAAGCGAAGCTACACTAATGCTTTGGAATATGGGCAACGACTTCGGGGAAGCGCAGGGGAAGTACCTTCTTGAGATGAAGGGCCTGAGTGACCGGAACCGGATTAGGATCGGGCTTGCGATTCTCCAGGCTCTGGGCTGGGGCAAGTTCGAACTGACCGAGTGCGACGATTTCGGGAAAACGGTGGTCATAAGCGCAAAAGAGAACTTCGAGGAGCTCATAACATGGGAGCTGCTAGACTATGAGAACCGTTTTCTCCTTGGGTTCTTTGTCGGGCTGGTCAGTAAGGTCTTCGACAAGGCATGCAGGGGCACTGAAGTCAAGTGCATGAAGCTTGGCGACCCCCAATGCCAGTTCGTGATCAAGTGATCACACGAGCGGATCTGGGCACGTGTCTGATGAAAAAGGCAGCTTCTCGGCTTTAACCAAGAATTTCTGCCTGCTTGCCCTCACCTTCTCAAGGATCAGGCTTTTTCCCCTCTCGGTGAACGCGAAGACAGGGATCGCTGTGCCTGCCTGGAGCAGCGCCTTCTCTGCAGCCGCCTCCCTTATCCACTTGGATGCGCACCCAGAAGCCAAGTCTGCGACCTCTGCCATTTTCCGGGCTTCATTTTTCCCCATTCCAGTCAAGTGCACGCCAAATATTAGAGCATCGGGGTGCTTTGACCTTATCTTCTCCCCGTCCGCAGGAGAGGTTATTGTGACGGCAACATCAGTATATCCCATACTGTAGGCGAGATCGGTTCCCTCCACTTGATCGATCCTCGCGGTCTCGCGGTCGAGGACGGTCCCGCCGATCGACTCTATCCTTCCAATAAGCCTATGGATAGGGGAAGTTGAGACCAGCCCAGACATCCTCCCCCCTATCCCCTGTACCAGGTCCGGGTTCGCTGTCACGACCGTCCCTGCGCCCTCGCAGACGATCACAGCCGCTCCTAATGCCTTCGCCCTTAGCCCTTGGCTTATCATTTCGGACGCGCCAAAGGTCACAAAGTCCTGCGATGATTCGAGCAGGCGGTTCTCAGTGCACATGCCGTACGAACTGATCCTGCTCTCTATGTTCTTTCGGACCTTTTCTGGGGTTATGGAGTCTATAGGGGTCGAAAACCTCTTTGCCAGCGGGCATTCCCTGATCATTGGTGGGCCGACTTCGATCACCAATCCGCCCCTGACCACGACGCGTGACCTGCCTATCGCCTCAATCACGTGCTCGTCCTCATGGGACATCTTCGCATCGAAAAGTTGATACACGCCTTAGCATAATATCTCTTTTGCCGATGAAGATAGTCATGCAAACCGATGGGAAAGATGAGGGCCCCTAGGGTATCTGAGGCACCTTGCGGTCTCTACGGTTTAAAATTGCTGAGGGAGTCGCCCTGCATCTTGAAGCTTTCCAAATAAAGTTCCTAAAAAAGGGCTGCCATCCCGTGGACGATGAATGGCTCAGATCTTCCTTTTCGATTCTGCTTCATTCTTAAGCAAGTACCTGATCACATAGTCCATCGTCTTCCTGCGCCTGTCCTGGCTGTCCTGGAACCTTAGGGTCTTCTGGAGCTCCAGCAGCCTGATGTAAGTTTCCTCCTTTACCCTGATCAGAAAAGTCCTCTCTGGCAAAAATCCCACCTGTAAAAAAAGGTTAGAGGAGAGAGTACATAAGGATTAAGGCAATGAAGAGTATCGAGATCGTGTTCATCACTTTGATTAGCGGGTTGATCGCAGGCCCTGCCGTGTCCTTGAAGGGATCTCCCACAGTGTCGCCTACTACGGCCGCAGCATGCGCTGGGCTTCTCTTGCCGCCGAAGTTTCCAAGCTCAATGTATTTCTTTGCATTGTCCCACATGGCTCCGCCTGTCGTCATTAGCAGCGCGAGCAGCAGCCCTGACAAGATGACTCCCATGAGCATCCCTCCCAGAGCCCTCTCGTTGAGCAGGAACCCGACTAGCAGAGGCGAGAGTATTGCGATCAGCGCAGGCACTGCAAGCTCCTTCAGTGCGGCCTTAGTTACGATGTCTACCGCTTTGCCATAATCTGGCTTCGCAGTCCCTTCCATGATGCCCTTGATCTCCCTGAATTGCCT
>CALGKV010000064.1 GCA_937930465.1 Methanosuratincolales archaeon
GGGGCGGGCTCGGAATCCCTGAGCCCCAGTGGGGGGTCATTGCCGTCGGTCTCACCACTGTGATAGCGCTCGCCTCTGCGTTCTCGAGGAGGGATGTGGTGTATGCCCTTGTGGTGCTGTGGGCGCTGCTTGGGATCTACCTCAAGCCGGGCGTGCCAGTTGAAATCAGCAATGCTGTGATGGTGGGCGGGGCCCTCATTATAGTCGCTTTGGCGCTCGTGCTAGCAAGAACCCGCCTAGGATCTGCTAAGAAAATCACCGTTTGAAGGCGGCTGAACGCCGGTGGGGAGGGGGGAATCACCACTTGAGGATAGGATACCCGTGCATCAACCGTTCAATAGGGTGCAAGGCTGACAGCACCTTCAGGCTGAAATCTTATTCAGAAGACCGCCTTATCCAAACGGTGTCCTCCAATCTCGACTGCCTCGAGAGGATACTCGTCTTCAATGCCTCCAAAGGCATTCTCTTCTTCAGGATCACCTCAGACCTCGTCCCGTTCGCATCACATCCTGTCTGCAAGTTTGACTGGCAGTCCCATTTTAAAGACCGCTTTTCAAGTCTAGGGGAGTTGATTCGCTCGAAGAAGATGCGCATCTCAATGCATCCAGACCAATTCACCCTCATTAACTCGGTCGACGAATCCATATTCGAAAGCAGCGTCAAGGAGCTCTTGTACCATGCAGAGGTACTTGATCTCCTTGGCCTAGATGCTACTGCTAAAGTGCAGATACATGTTGGGGGCATCTACAACGATAAGGCCGGGTCTATGAAGAGGTTCATCGACAGGTACCGCTCTCTCCCAGAGTCGGTCCTTCGTAGGCTCGTACTCGAAAACGACGAGAAATACGCTTTGGAGGACTGCATTTTCATCAGCCGCGAGACTGGCATCCCGATACTCTTCGACAAGTTCCACCATGAGATTTACAACAAGGGTGAAGGCATCCGGGAGTCAATAGGTCTTGCCGCAACGACCTGGGATCCTGACAAGGACGGCATTCCAATGGTCGACTACAGCTCGCAGATGGGCGGGGGGCGCCAAGGGAGGCACGCAATTTCGCTTGACGAGCGCGATTTTTCAGGCTTCCTCAGTATGACGCAGGCCTATGACTTCGACGTAATGCTGGAATTGAAAGACAAGGAGGCAAGTGCCCTAAGGGCCCTGCGTGTCGCCTCGACTGACAAACGCCTGATCTCTTACTAGCGGGGCATTTCAACCCGACACCTGCCTGCCTTGCCGTTCTGCAGACCTTGGCGTCATGCCTCGGAAAGATGCAAGCGCAGTCCAGCACAACCTCTAAATACCGATGAAAATTTTGTGGATCGGAGGGACAATCAATGCTCTCGAAAATACCTTTCGAAATGAAGTCTCTGGGAAAGGATGATCTGGAGAAGGAGATAATACGGGTTGGGATTATCGCAGAGTTGGATGCAATAAACCTATATGAGCAACTGGCGGCTATGACCGACAATTCCCTCCTGAAGAGGGTCTTGTTGGATATAGCTAAAGAAGAAAAAGTCCATGTCGGAGAGTTCCAAGAGCTGTTACTTATGCTTGACAAAGAGCAGTCCTCCTCGTTCGAGGAGGGAAAAGAAGAGGTATCTGCTCTCGGCGGATTGGATTCCCCAAAGAAAAAATAGTTCTTCACAGGGTTCTTTTCGAAGGGGCATTCTCAATTTTTTATTACGATGACTCCAGTCTCATTGGCGCCGGGGAAGGGATTCGAACCCTTGCTCCCCCGAGAGGGAACCGGCTTGCCTGTCCCATGGATAATGTCGGATCTCAAGGCCGGCGCCTTAACCGCTCAGCCACCCCGGCTCGTGCAGTCTTCAATTTTCCACTGCACTTCTTATAAACCATACGCCAAAATGGAAGCCTTTTTTCCTCCCCCGTCGATAATATAGCTGTGCTGAGGCAATAAAGGGGGCGTCCGATCTGTACGAGTACCTCGAACATATCTCAGACGTGTACGTCCACGTGGTCTCGGAATCTCTTGAGGGTCTATTCTCGGACTCGGCTGAGGCCGCATTCGAGGTAATGCTGGACACGAAGGCGGTAGAGAGGCGAAGGTCTATACCCGTAGAGATCGCGGCCAGAGACCTGGAGCAGCTCCTCTACTTGTGGGTCGACCGCCTGATATACCACTTCGATGCAGACTCCTTCGCATTGAGCCGCGCGGAGGTCATCAGAGTCGAGGTCGGCGAGGGGGCGAGGCTCCTGGCATCACTCTGGGGGGATGATTATGACCCGTCGAAGCACGACCAGAGGACTGGGGTCAAGGCAATGACCTACTCCCTGATGAGGATCAGCCAAGAGTGCGGCAAGTGGCATGCCTACTTCGTCTTGGACATATAGCAGGCTCGACGCTGGAGCTGATAGCCCTATGTTTATATGGAATCGCCTGGTATCAATTTATGGACCGAAATGGTGGGAGATGTGATTTTTCATGGTTGACGGATCTTCAATCCCTCTCAAGAAGCTGAACGACTACTCTTGGGAGATCCCAAGGGATTTCAGACCGGGGATGAATGTCCCCGGCAGGGTGTATGCGGACTCTTCACTCCTGGACAAGATGTCTGAGGATCTGACGCTGCAGCAGTGCGCCAATGTGGCACAGCTCCCTGGGATCCTTAGGTACTCGATCGTCATGCCAGACGGTCACCAGGGGTATGGGTTCCCGATCGGGGGCGTCGCGGCGTTCGATGCCGAGGAGGGCGTCATATCGCCCGGCGGCGTTGGTTACGATATCAACTGCGGCGTCCGCCTGATGCTAACGAACTTGGATTTGAAGGACGTGAAGCCGCTTCTGGGGAAGCTCATCGACACGCTTTTTGAAATGGTCCCTTCCGGTCTCGGGAGCAAGGGAGGTATAAAGCTCACCACCTCCGAGCTGAACGATGTGCTTGACCGTGGTGTCGAGTGGGCCATCGAGAAGGGGTATGCGCTGCCAGAAGACGCGACAAGGTGCGAGGAGGGCGGATCAATGAAGAGTGCCGACAGCAGCCTCGTCTCCCAGTCTGCGAAGGGCAGGGGATCCAACCAGCTG
This sequence comes from Methanosuratincolales archaeon, assembly GCA_937930465.1. Lineage (GTDB taxonomy): Archaea > Thermoproteota > Methanomethylicia > Methanomethylicales > Methanomethylicaceae > Methanosuratincola. The sequence continues at coordinate 3,045 of CALGKV010000064.1, forward strand.
GGGACACTCGGCAGCGGGAACCACTTCCTCGAAGTCCAGGCGGTAGACAAGATATACGACCAGCGCGCGGCAAAGGCATTCGGCATTGAACGGGAGGGGCAGGTCGTTGTAATGATACACTCCGGGAGCCGAGGCCTAGGGCACCAAGTCTGCAGCGATTACCTGCACATTATGGAGAATGCTGTATCGAAGTACAAGATAAGGATACCTGACAGGGAGCTCGCGTGCGCCCCTGCCAATAGCCGCGAGGCATCCGATTACTTCGCGGCAATGAGTGCGGCCTGCAACTATGCTTGGGTGAACCGGCAGTGCATAATGCACTGGACAAGGGAGGCTTTCAGGAAGACCTTCGGGTCGGACGCTGAGCGCCTCGGCATGCGGCTTGTCTACGACGTGGCACACAACCTTGCAAAGCGCGAGGAGCACACAGTTGAAGGGAAGAAGCGGATCCTTTACGTCCACAGGAAGGGTGCGACCCGGGCATTCCCGGCCGGTAGGCCTGAGATACCGTCCGAGTACAGGGGGGTAGGACAGCCCGTGATCATCCCTGGGAGCATGGGGACCGCATCGTACCTCCTGATCGGCGGGCCCAACTCACTCGACCTGAGCTGGGGATCCACGGCGCACGGGGCTGGCAGGTTCCTGAGCAGGGAGGCTGCCATAAAGAAGTACTGGGGGAGCAACGTAAAGCGCGATCTGGAGGAGAAGGGGATCCGCCTCAGGGCTGCCAACATCAGGGTGATCGCCGAGGAGGCGCCGGGGGCATACAAGGATGTTGACCGGGTCGCCTCAGTTTCTGACGCCCTAGGAATAGCTACGCTGGTAGCAAGAATGGTGCCCCTCGGAGTCACGAAGGGGTGACGAAGGTTGAGGGATGGGGATTAGGTTTGCCGCTCCCGTCACCACTCGTCTCTAGAGTTGGGCGTTTCCTCGTCCTCCATGAGGAGTCGTTCGCCGGCGTCGGCATCTCCTCCAACGTGTACGTCCTCAGGGAGGAGGGCTCGTTCTACATCTTCGATGCCAGCGGTCACCCGTCGCTACTCTCCTACCTTGCCTCTGCAGGGATCCACGGGTCGCTCATTTCAGGGGTCTTCCTCACGCACGGTCACTATGACCATGTCAGGGGGCTCGAGTCGCTGAGGGATTACTCGCCAACAGCATACATCAGCAGCCGCGACAGGCAGCTGATGGAGGAGACCGTCCGCGGATACCCGTCCTGCGCCGATATCTCCGATGCCTCGGAGGTGCTTTCCAGACTTGGGCTAGTGAGCATACCGACCCCGGGGCACACCCCCGGCAGCACCTGCTTCTACTCGCCAGACGAAGCCCTGCTCATAAGCGGGGACACTGTATTCTCGGACGGATACTTCGGCAGGACAGATCTGCCTGGTGGCAGCGACCAGGATATGCTCAGGAGCCTAGATCGCCTCTCGAGCATGAGTGTCAAGGCCCTCTTGCCTGGGCACGGCCATGTCGTCTCCGAGTGCGGCTCAAGGCACATACTTGACGCTCTCTCATGCGCAAGAGGGATGCTGCACGGCTAATTCTATCGCCTCAACCAGCCGCGCTCGCATGTATCAGCCATGCCAGCACCATGGTTAGGAGCGGGGTCGCGAACCATAGGGTCGCCAGCCTCAGCCATGAAGCCGAGTTCAGCGCCCTCAAACCTTTGGAAAGCGCGCCTCCTGCAACCCCTCCAATTATCGCGTGGCTGATCGACACAGGGATCCCTCCCTGCGTGAAAAGGTGCACTGTGATCGCCCCGCCGATCTGGCAGGCGAATGCTGTAGGCGGCCCCATTATAGCGATCCTCTCCCCCACTGTGGTGGAGACCTTCCTCCCGAAAAGCATCCCCCCGAGAGCAGCCGAGCATGACGCCAGCGCGATCGATGCCTCCAATCCGATGCCCCCCTTCATTATGCCTGCGATTAGCCCTATCGTGTTTGCCCCCAGAACGTAGGCGGTGTAAAACCCAGCCGCAAGAGTCAAGAACCCGTAGACTGCCGTACCCGTCTTCAAGTCCTTTGCAGGGATCCTCCTCTCAAGCCTTGCTATGGCTAGCGCTGCCCCTGCTGCAACAACTGGAGTCATGCACCACGATGCTAATATCGCGGTTATCCCTTGGAAATTCAGGGGAGTGCCTAGGAATACGGCGCTCCCTATTGCGGCCCCGTACAGCGCCTGCGTTGCAGGTAGCGGCAGCCCTATCCCGGTGGCTATTATCATGATGCCAAAGGTGACGCCGAGTACGACCCCGACAGACCAGTTTCCTAACCCTCCCTCCAGGGTCCTCCCCAGCACAGCGCCGGACATCTTCCCCCCCTCCAGTGCCGCTCCCAGCAGCAGCCCGGTCGCGAATATGATGGCGGCACTGCTCTGGGCTGCCACCTTTGCCCCTGTGAGCGTTGCCGTGGCATTGCTCGCATTGTTAGCCCCAACCATCACTGCCGTGAGCGTCGCGAGGATCACTACAGGGATCAGCAAGGGATCCAACCAAAACGCCTCAGAAAGTAGCCTTGACGACCATCGAGGTCAGCACGTCCGACCCGTTCTCCGCGGCGTCTGCTATGGTGTCCACCATCAGCACGAAGTCCCTCAGCTGGAGGTAGGTGAGCACCGAGTACTCGCACTCATGCCTTGTGAGCTGCATCAGCACTTCTAATTTTATCTCGTCCAGCCTCTCCTCCGCCTTCTCCACCTTGTGCGCGGCTGCGATCGCCTCCCTGCAGTCGCAGTCCAAGAGCTTTACCGCTTCCTCGAGTTCCTTGACGATCTCGATGGTCCCTGTGATCAGCCTTTCAACATTAGGGCAGCCGTGGAAAAATGCCTGCATCTCCCCTTTGTTGGGCTCCCTGTATGAGATGACCCTGGATGCGTCCTTCGCCCTGTCGGATATCTCATCAAGCGCCTCAGCGAGCCTCAGAAAGTCCTCCTTGAGGCCCACGAATAGCTTGCCCCTGTAAAGATTCATCTCGATGCCTCTCTTCACCTCGTCCGCCTCCCTCTCGAGCGCGGCTATCCTCTCCGAAATGGATCTGACTGAGCCCCAGTCACCTCTCCTGCAGGCAGATATCAGGTCCCCAAGGAGCTCTACCGATTGGATAACTAGCGCCTGGTGCTCCCTGAGCTTATCGCTGGTCCCCCTTAGGGGCAGCGAAGCGAGTCTTCTCCACATTTACCTGATCAGCTCTGCGTCCCTTTCCCCGATCTTGTACTCGAGGTCGTTTATGTGCAGGACTTGCCTTATCAGCCACTCGTTCTCTTTGTAGGCATTCAGCTCCTCAGAGTTGCCATGGATAACCGCCATCCTCACCTCGGCGGACAGCGCCATCTGGCTCTCAACTTTCCTGCTCCTCAGCAGAGCGATCATGGATATCACCTTCTCGCCTATTGTGCCGTCCACCTCTGGCAGCTCCTCTGCCTTCGGGTAAGGAGATGCGTGTATAGAAACGAATCCCATCTCGTCGCGGAAGAGCTTCTGATAAATCTCCTCTGTGATGTGGGGACAGATCGGAGCGAGGAGCCTGATGAAATTCCAGATCACAGTGTAGAGCACGGTGACCGCGACTGCCTTGTCCTCCGCGCTCCTCGGACTGTAGAGCCTGGGCTTGACAGCCTCTATGTACTGGTCGCAGAATTCGTGCCAGTAGAACTTCTGGAGCACGTCCACTGCTATGTGGAACTGGTACTTCTCCATAGCATCCCGAGATTTGCAGATCGCTTCCTTCAGCCTCGATATTATCCACTTGTCCGTCTCGTCCATTGCCCTTGGACTGATCTTTGTCCCCCTGCCGCTGAAGAAGCCCTCTGCAAACCTAGCGGAAGACCAGAGCTTCTGCAAGAATGACTTGCCGTACTTGACCGGCTCCCACTTGAATGGGAAGTCCGATCCTATGGTTAGCGAGAAGAGCGCTTGCCTTATAGCGTCAGACCCGTACTGGTTTATCCCCTGCTCCGGTATTATCACGTTCCCCTTAGACTTGGACATTCTGGTACCGTCAGGACCGAGTATGTGCCCGTTAACAAGCGCTCCCTTGAATGGCCCGGTGCCGGTCAGGACCGAGCAGCGGAGTATAGTGTAGTACATCCAGGTCCTGACTATGTCGTGACCTTGTTGCCTTAGGTCTACGGGATATGCCCTCTCGAACAGCCCCCTGTCCTTGAAGTAACCCGTTACTATCAGCGGGGTGATGCTGGAGTCGACCCAGCAGTCGCATACGTCTGTGGTCCCTGCGATCCTGCCGCCTCCGCATTTGGGGCACCTCTCGACCGGCGGAGGGGTGGAGCTGGTGTCGACTGGAAGGTCCTCCCTCCTCGGGGATATGATGTAGTTGCAGTCAGCGCAGAACCAGAAAGGTATCGGCGTGCCAAAGACCCTTTGCCTCGAGATCAGCCAGTCCCATTCTATGCTCTCTACCCAGTCAACCAGCCTGCCGTGGACAAACTCAGGGATCCAACCCATCCTCTCAGCTTCCCTGAGCACCGTTTCCTTGAAGTCCATGGATTTTATGAACCACTGATCCTTCGTCAAGAACTCTATCGGCGTCATGCAGTCTGCCCTCTCCGTATGAGCCAGGACATTGTGCACGAACTCCTCGGTACTGATCAGGCTCCCCTCGGCCTCCAGGTCCTTGGATATCTGCTCCCTCGCATCCGAAACCTTCATCCCGCTGTACTTCCCGGCATTGACCATCCTCCCGTACTCGTCAACGGACCTTATCACAGGGAGCTTGTGGATCTGCTGCCACCTTATGTCCTGCTCGTCGCCGTACGTGCAGATCATTACCACGCCCGTCCCGAACTCCATGTCCACCGAACTGTCGGAGAGTACCTTCACCTTGTGCCCAAATATCGGGACTGTCGCATCCTTGCCGACCGCCCACGAGTAGCGGCTGTCGCCTGGGTTGACGGCGAGAGCCTGGCACGCATTCAGCAGCTCGGGCCTCGTGGTCGCGACCTCGAGATCCCGATCCCCCAAACTGAACCTGAGGTGGTATAGCTTTCCCTTCTTCTGAATGTACCCCAATTCCGCCTGCGCAAGCGCCGTTCCGCACTTGCTGCACCAGTGGACCGGGAACTCCTTCCTGTATATCAGCCCCTTCTCATGCATCTGGATTAGGGACTCCTGAACAGCCCTCCAGTAGCTCTTATCCATTGTCCTGTACTCAAACTGCTCCCAGTCCGGTCGGTAACCAAGCCTGATCATCGTCCGCTTCATGCTGTCTATCATGTTTGCGGTCCATTCCACACACTTCCTACGGAACAGGTCCCTGTCCTCCCTCGAGATCTTCCACCTGTACTGGACCTTTAGCTCCGTCGGAAGCCCCTGGCAGTCCCATCCCTGGGGGAGTATCACGTCATGGCCTGTCATTCTCTTGTACCTTGCTACCGTATCGTTTATCACGTTCCAGTATGCGTGGCCCATGTGGAGTTCTCCGGATGTGAACGGGGGAGGCGTGTCTATAGTGAACACAGGTCTCCCGTCATTCTTGAACTTGTAAGCCTGATAGAACTCCTCGGTCATCCAGGCCTTCTGCCACTTTTCCTCCACAGCCCGAGGAGAATAGACCTTATCCATCTTGCTGGTACCGTCATTGGCATACGACAAGGAAGTCCCTCCGGATTTACGAATGATAATTTATCTCTCTCCCTGCCTTACCTAAAAAATTATGCGGGAGTTTGGGGATCTCAAGGGCGCTTCTTCGCCTTATCATGGGCGTCTATGACCCTCAGGGCATCAACTGCAAACTCCCCGTCTATCCTGTCTATCTCGTCCTCCAATGTTTTTGGACCGGCCCTCCTTAACTCCGCAAGGAACTCCTCAATCGGCTTGCAGCGCCTCTTCTCTATCTCCCTTATCTTGGCCGAGAAGAACTTCCTTGAGAACCCATCTGTCTCCTCATAACAGATCGGAGGCTCAAGATCCATCTCAACGCAGAGCTCAATCAGCCTTACGCAGGTCTCTGCATCCCTCTCTTGGGGGCACTTTGACTCGCACTGCGCTTTGGCGTATTTTACCAGCCCTTCGAGTTGCTTTGCGCTTATCTCCATCAAACCCACCCTTGTTTTGGCCTCTGCTGTCTTTTTTTCTGCATCGCTTCCGCTATGCGAACTCGGCAAAATCATCATTGGCCGTGATCTCCTATTCGCGCATAGAGATAAACTTTATAGTGTATGCTGGGGTTTAGTCTATCTTTGAGGTGTCATTATGGGAGGCAGACAGAGGACCACTATCTTGAGCCAGGTAAAGGAAGAGAGGAAAGAGAAGAAGCAGCAATAGCCAGCGTCTCTTGCCCCTCTCCCGAGATGCCTGCCGAAAATTCCATTCCATATGAGGAATTATTATGGAGCGAAGGAGCAGCCCGATAACTGTATTTTTCCCTTCATCGATCCTCTCTGATGTCCCCAGCCTTCCCGAGAAGACCTTCAAGGTCGGGCAGATAGCCCGGGCCGCCT
>CALGKV010000065.1 GCA_937930465.1 Methanosuratincolales archaeon
GGGGACCTCAGGCGGGTCCTCGCATACTCGAGCATAAGCCAGGCGGGGTACGTCCTCATCGGCGTAGCCTCGGCGTCCCAGGTAGGGTTCCTCGGCGTGCTGATCTGGGCCATCGCGCACGGCTTCGGCAAGTCCGCGCTATTCCTCATCTCCGGGGAGTGCCGGAGCTCCCTCGGGACGGACTCGCTGGATGGGCTCGGCGGGCTTGCCGGGAAGATGCCCGCAACTTCGTCCTCGCTTTTGCTCTCGTTCCTCAGCCTCGCTGGGATACCTCCGACGCTCGGGTTCTGGGGCGAGTTCTTCATACTCTTCGGGTTTGCCTCTTCACTGCTCTCCGCGGGCCCGGATCCGCTCAGGCTGGGGGTGCTTGTGGCGGCAGCCTCCTTCACTGTGGTCTCGGCAGCCTACGGGCTCTGGGCTGCAAGGCGCATCCTGTACGGCGAGGCAGCCCCTGCGGCTCAGGGTGCCCGGGACAGGATCCCCTCGGCCCTCCCGCTGCTCGCGATGGCCTTGCTGCTCGTGGCCCTAGGCATCATGCCATTCATCATCGCAGGCGCATTCTGGATATATCCCGGCTGACCGTCGGGCATTGGGCAAGAAAGAAAGGCTCGACGGGGATGGGCGATGGGTCAGGCGACGGTGCAATTATCAGCGCATGCGAACCTACTGGTCGTCGGAGCCCCAAGATCTGATCGTCCTATCCCGATCCAGTGCATTCCTAAGCATCCAGAAAAGTGAGGGGGGCGATCAGAGATCCGGGGCGTGAGGGGGTTCGTTGAGCCTGGCTGCTGGGATCCCGCTACTCGCCCTTGAGTGCGTTGAACCACTTCTTGCTCCTGAGCCTGCTGGCGAGGGCTGGTATGCAGTCCTTCCTGCCGAATATCGTGTAGGTGAGCGCCATCCTGCCCGACTCCCTGTCCTCCTCGATCCCCTCGAACCTGAAGTCCTTTGTGCAGGCGGCTATCTCCCCCTCGACCTCGCCAGGGTCGACTATCTCGCTCGTGTAGACGGTAACCTTCTCCTGCGTCCCGATCCCCTTCCTGTCGAGGGCCCTGTCCAGGGCGAGCGACGCCAGTACGAGTGCGTACAGCGTGCCAGCCACCGCGTACTCCCCCAGCGCCATGATCACGCCGAAGCATGCGAAGAACCATATGCTCGCAGCAGTCGTGAACCCGAAGACCTTGTTTGCGGTCTTTATGAGCGCGCCTGCGCCGAGGAAGCCCGTGGCAGTCACGATCGCGGCCAGTAGCGGGACCGCGCCCTCCTGGACTTCCTCCAGCGCCACTATTGAGAGCCCGCAGGCCGCCATCGCGACGAAGACATAGATCCCGAAACCAGCGGGCTTGAACGAGCGCTGCCTTTGGATCCCGAAGATCAGCGCCATGATGAATGTCAACACTACCTTGGCTACAATGAGGAGAATCTCCATACAAATCACCCGAAGAGCCTTGTGAAAGGGAGGACCGCCTTTTAAAATTTTCTGCCGATGCTGCAGGCGCATCCTTTCCTTGGCAAGCCATACATCGGCGCCTTCCAGATCAAAAAGCCTATCTGAGTGACCATTGCAAGTCATCTCCGTGCTTGCAAATTGCGCAGCGGCTCCATACTCCTGCTGATCACGGTCTTCTTCTGGGGGACCTCCTTCATATTCGTGAAGATCGGCCTGGAGGAGGTTCCGCCTGTCACACTCGCTTTCCTGAGGTTCGCTGTGGCTACGCCCCTCCTCTTCCTCCTGATGCGCCGCTCCAATCCAGACCATCCTGGCGGAAAGCCGTTAGACCGTGGGAAAGAGTGGAAGCCGCTGCTCTTCCTAGGGCTGACCGGCGTGACCCTGTACCACCTCTTCCAGAACGTGGGGATGGGGTACACGAGCGCCTCTGAGTCCAGCGTGATAATCGCCTCCAACCCGGTCTTCATAGCGCTCTTCAGCTGGGCTCTCCTGGGCGAGCGCCTCTCGAGGTCGAGGGCGGCAGGCATTCTAATGGCTTTCTTCGGGGTGAGTCTCGTGGTGGCAAGGGGCGGGGCTTCCCTCTCGAGCTCCTCTTTCCTGGGCGACGTGATCTGCCTCGGCTCGGTCTTCTCATGGGTCACCTACTCGCTATACACGAAGAGGCGGCTCCTCAGGAGCAGCGCCCTGGATATCACTGCATACTCGTCGCTCTTCGGGGCGATCTTCTTGGCGCCCATAGCCGTGGCGGCGGAGGGCCTAGCGATCCCTGCCCTACCCGCTTCCTGGATCTCGATTATCGTGCTCGGGGTCTTCTCCTCAGCCCTGGGGTACTTGCTCTGGAACAGGGCCCTCTCCGAGATACCGGCGTCGGAGGCTGGGATGTACCTCTTCCTGATTCCGATCATTGCCTCGGCCTCTGCTTATTTCTTCCTCGGCGAGCGCCTCGACCTCCCATTCTTCGCAGGGTCAGCCCTGGTCATAGCAGGCCTTATCCTTTCGACCAGGTGAGATAGGCTCCGACGCGGAAATGGCGCGCCATAAGCCACAAGATGCCCCTCCGGAGCCACCGATTATATAGCAGGTCCCACATATTTTTGCCCGGTGGGTATGAAAGCCGCAGTTTTGGAAAGGATCGGCGAGATCCGCGTGAAGGAGGTCCCTGACCCTGTGCCCGGGCCTGGAGGCCTCCTGATCAAAGTCGATTCATGCGGGATATGCAGCACCGACGTGAAGATGTGGAGGCGGGGGCAGCGGGATCTGCGCTGCCCAAGGATACTGGGGCACGAGGTGGTGGGCACGGTCGTCGACAGCAGGTCTGAGCGCTACTCGGTAGGCGATAGGGTCCAGGTCTATCCGGGAGTGGTGTGCGGCGAGTGCCACTATTGCAGGACGGGCAGGGAGAACCTCTGCACCAGCATAAGGATAATCGGCTTCTCCTACGACGGGGGATTCGCCGGGCTGATGGGAGTCCCCGCGGGATGCGTGAGGTCTGGCGGGGTCAATAGGCTGCCCGATAACCTCGGTTCCGAGATCGCAACTCTGGCGGAGCCTCTCGCGTGCTGCCTCAACTGCATAGAGAAGCTGGGCGTGTCCAGGAACGACACCGTGGTCGTCCTCGGGGCTGGCACGATGGGCCTGCTGAATGTCGCGTTGGCAAAGCTCTCGGGCGCGCGCGTCGTGGTCTCCGAAGTCTTGGACGACAGGATCGCATATGCGGAGAAAGCGGGCGCAGACAGGGTCGTCAACCCTTTGGAGGAAGACCTAGAGGAAGTTGTGATGGGGGAGAGCGGGGGCAGGGGAGCCGACGCGATAATACCTGCTTTCGGCGGCGCCCCTTCGTCGTACGACCTGATGGGGATGCTGGCAAAGGGCGGGCGGCTTTGCGTGTTCTCCGGAATGCCCAACGATCAGTCAAGAAGGGCGATAGACCTCAATTCGGTCCATTACGAGGAGAAACTCATAGTCGGGGCGTACGGCTGCACTCCCAGGCAGAACAGGAGGGCGGTCGAGTTGCTCTCAGGCGGATTGAGCCTAGGATGGCTCCCGGTCGACCTCATAGCCCTGGAGCAGATCGAAGAGGGCATGCGCTTGCATGAGCAACGGAGTCTGAGGGTCGTGTTGAGGGTCAATTCCTGAGGCCCGATTTTCCACCGCCGCTGGGCTGCGCTACCAAGATAAAATTTATCTATTGGACGGTGTATCCATCCAATATGGAGCCCAAGGATTTCAATGAAACCGCTTTAAAGGAATTCGGTCTCAAGGTTGACGCCCTGATAAAGCGCAGGGACCTTGCAAGGGAGGAAGTTAAGGAGATGATGCGCCAGGTGCTCCTGGGCGAGCAGCCCGACCTGCCCTCGGGGGCGTTCCTTGCCGCGATCACCTCCAAGATGCCTACCGCAGAAGAGGTCGCCGGCTGCTGGGAGGCGGTCTTCGAGTACGACACGCCGAGGGTGGAGCTGCCTGGCATAGACCCCGTGGAGAACAGCGGGACTGGCATGGACGACCTGAAGACATTCAACGTGAGCACCGCCTCATCGATAGTCGCGGCGAGCTGCGGCGTCACCGTGGTGAAGCATGCTGCCCGAGCGATAACCTCTAAGTGCGGCGCGGTCGATGTCGCCGAAGCCTTGGGGGTCGATGTCGACTGCCCCGTCGAGTGCGTGAAGCGGAGCATAGAGGAGTGCGGGCTGGGGATATTCAACGGCATGAACCCATCGCTGCACCCGTGCCTCTCGAGGGTCCTCAAGCATATACGGTTCGGCACGGTCCTGAACATAGCCGCCTCCCTCGCAAATCCAGCCAGGCCGAGGGTGGGGCTGAGGGGGGTCTACTCGCGGGAGATCCTGGTCACGGTCGCCGAGGTGATGCGTGAGATCGGATACAGGCGCGCGCTCGTGGTCAGCGGGACGAGCAGGGCCACGGGGAAAACCATCGACGAGATCTCCACGATAGGGGAGACTTACATGGCTGAGCTGTTCGAGGACGGCACGATAGTGACCT
>CALGKV010000066.1 GCA_937930465.1 Methanosuratincolales archaeon
ACCCGATTGTGAGCATATTTTCATGCCCGAGTCATGTCTGGAGCTCAATTGCGAACAGGATCGGGCTAAGCTCCAGTGAGGTAAAATCTTCCGTCAAGTACTCGTGCATAGCGATCGCAAGCATCTCGTTGAGTTCGGCTATCACATTAGTTGGTAGGTGGTAAATGTCGCTCAGCTCAATGTCGTCGATGCTCGCGCTCAACAAGTCTATCTTCAGCCTGCGCTTTTCCTGATTGAATGACGGGGAGACCCATGCCATGAACTCGACCTCAACCTCTATTCCGCCCAAAACAGTGAACTTTGACTGACCTCTCAAATTCATCAGCAAGTGAAGATCTGCTTTGGTCTCGATCGTTGGGGGCATCGGAAGTGAAACCTCCTGCCCTATCACTGTGAACTCTTTCAAGCCGTCTGGCACATTCAGTATAGGTAGCGTACAATTGCCCTTGAGCACAGGGAATTTGCCTAAGCAATGGCCAATTTTAATAAACTTATTCAGGAGCTCTTCTCTTAACTTCAAGACAATGTCATACCCTCCCGTCTGCATCAGTCCTTGCCCCAAAGCGACTTCTCGCACCTGCCGGTCCCCTTGTCTATATGAGCCTGTATTTTCAGCGGTTTTCCTTCTAAAACGCGTTTCAGGTACCAATTCTTGGCTTGTGGTCTTTTTCTAACCATCTAAGATCCGCCCTCACTTCCGAGTTCAGCTTCTCCATCGCCTTGTTCCTAAAAGCATTGTCTACATTGATCCCCTCTTCCCTCAGGGTGCCGTGAAAATCCTTTTTTCAGGGATTCCTCCAGCGAAGGATTACTTGCTATCCGCTTCCCGATTTGTTCCTATTCTGGAAAATCAAAAGCAGTAGAAGTGCTTTTATATACTTTTGTTTTTATAAATAATAATACTGCTAATACCAAATACTTCTATGTGTTAATTAACAGCAATATTATTTAGGCGTTACCATTGTAAAAATGAACAAAAAATTACGTTAATGATGTATGAAGAGATTTCACTAGGACGCCAGAATTGCCTTCTTCACTAACTTGACCGATTGCGTGTTTTTCTAGGCGCCTTTGGTTACAACCAACATTTCCGATGTTGCATTCTTTATTAGTAGCAAAGAGGTTTGCTTGGCAGAAATAAATAAAATAAATAAAAATGGAGATGCCTTTACCAGGCACTCGACGGATCCTGCTTGAGCTTTGCCACTAGATCTTTCGTTACGCCCACTGCCGCTGAAGCGTCATGAGGTCTTGCATCTGCACCTATCGATAGTGCCCACTCCTCGGTCACTGGGCCGCCTCCGACTATTATCTTGACCTTGTTCCTGACACCTGCTTGGGCAAACATGTCGATCACTTTCTTCATTGCTGGCATTGTTGTGCTCATCAGTGCAGACATACCTACGACCTCTGCCTTGTTCTCTTTTGCAGTCTCTAGGAACTTTGCCAACGGCACGTCCTTGCCAAGGTCAATCACATTGAATCCTGCTGCGCTGAGCATAATCTTGACCAAGTTCTTACCTATATCGTGTATGTCTCCTTCGACTACTCCGAGGACCACTCTCGCGGGCACGGTTGTCTTGTCTGCCTTCATGTGGGGGGTAAGCACTTCCACAGCCGCGTTTAGTGCATTTGCAGAGCATAGGACCTCAGGAACAAAGTACTCTTTCTTCTCGTACTTCTGGTTCACGACGCTCATCGCGTCGCCGCCATACTTGGTGACAAGCTCGTATGCGTCTAGTTGCGCATTGATCGCTTCTTTTGCCCACTTTGCAGCAGCTACCTCGTCCCCGTCGACTATAGCCTTTACAAATCCGTTTATGATTTCCTCTCTAGTTGCCATCTCAAACACCTCACACATAAACCATGCATCTTGCCACTTCGACCATAGCCTTGAAGTTTGCAGTTGGAGTCCTCGGGGGTATGCCGCATGAAGGCATGAGCACATCGACGCCCTTCTTGATGGCTTCAATCGCCGCTTCCCTTACCTTCTGAGGCGTCCCGAACAGCAGCGCGGTAATGGTTGGTACGCCACCGACAATAGCTATCTTTTCGCCCACGATTGCCTTTGCAAATGCCGGGTCTACTTGTGCATCAATAGAAAATGCGTCGAATCCGGTGTCAGCGATATAGGGCAGATAAGCCGAAGTGTTGCCACAAATATGGAGCACTACTGGTGCCCCGATTTTCTTAGCCATGTTCTGGTAGACTGGCACCATCACGTCCCTGAAGAACTGTGGCGATAGGATGTCCGAGGTTGCAGAGGGATCTGCAATGCAGATCACATCGGCACCGCTCTGGAGCGCCTTCTTGCAGTCATCAATGTTCATCTCAGATATGCGCATCAACGCCTCCTTGACTTCCTCAAGCGGCCTCTTCTTGGTCCATATGCAGAACTTCTCAATCCCGAAGATATGCCCCGCAAGTGTGAACGGTCCCGTGACCTGGTTGATTACAGGAAGGTAATCTCCATACTCCTTCCTGAGCATCTCCTCAACCTTGTGCTTCAGAGGGAACCTGCCGGTCTCAACAATGTTCTCCGGAATCTTGAGATCCTTTAGGTCATTGAAGACATGCGTCTCCACGCTGGGATGCCTGTCTATCCTCCCCCAGTTAATCTTGCATCCGAAGGCCTCTGCTTCGACGCAGAGATCGAAAGGCAGTTTGAAACCCTCTAGCCCTATTACTTCCCAGGCAGCGGCTGCGAGCTTGAAAGCAAGCTGCGGATCCCTGTTCGCTTCAGGGAACGGTGCGTTCACCGCATTCATCTGCTCGACCGTGGCCGTAGTCAGAGTGTCCATGCAGCTTATCCTGTCCGCCCGCTTTTTGTTGCCTGTGACGCAAAGAAGGGCACGTTTACGCGGCGTCATTTCGGCCATATAATCACCTTTGGTTTTTATATTGATTCTTTTATATAAAGAATTTCAAGGATGGATAATCCATCCTTTATTTAAATCTTTTTGTGCGTATGCCGCTTAGATTCCTGCCTCTCAACGCGAAGTTATAAAATAGCCTTGATTGCAAAATAGTATCGGAGTATGGATGTTTTGAGGGTCTCTAGAGTAGGTATTGTAGCCAAGCCTAATTCTGAAGAGGCTGTACGGGTGGCATCGGATACGGAACGTTTTCTTACGTCAAGAGGAATTGAAGTAGTCCATATCACAGCGATGCCGAATACGGTCAATTCTGTGTCAAGTTACGAGGAGGCGATGTCAGCCGACCTGATTGTAGTAGTTGGCGGCGATGGCACAATAATGTGGGTCGCTCAGAGGGTTGGGACTACGCCAATACTCGGCATAAAGGTTGGGGCACGGGGCTTCCTATGTGAGACGACCCCAGAGGAGGCAACCAACACACTAACACGAATCCTGGAGGGCAAGACCTATCTAGAATACAAAAGCAGGCTTTCGATCGTCTCTAAAGGTCACCGGCTTCCTGACGCATTAAATGAGGCACTTGTTACCTCTGCGAGACCATCAAAGATAATCAGGTTTTCAGTCTCTGCAAACGGCAGTCACATCCATCGTGGAATGGCTGACGGAGTCATTGTCTCAACTACTACTGGCGCCACCGCATACGCACTTTCTGCCGGAGGTCCCATCATAGATCCTGATTTGGAAGTAATTGAACTTGTCTTTGTTTGCCCGCTCCATCACGGGGTGCGCCCCGTGATCTTGCCCCCCTCTGCAAAGGTCGAGATCACATTATTGCCAGGTTCATCCAGCGGATTGCTAGTCCTGGATGGTCAGACCTCTGTTGCTGTTGAAGAGGGTGAACAAGTCTTTGTTGAGAGGTCAAGATCGCCAGCAGTCTTCCTAAGGGTTGCGCCTGCTGACTTCTACGAAAAAGTAAGGAAATCACTGAATATGGGGTTTGAGGCTTAGTGGGCTCCAAGACCTATGTGCTTGACACATCTGCATTGATCTATGGGTTTAACCCGTGCCTGGTCGAGGGGACCCATTACATAACCCCTGGTGTTGAGGCTGAGCTTAATGCCGGAAGGACGCGTTCTGTTACAGAGGTTTCTATAGCAAGCGGGCAATTAAGAGTCAGGGCGCCTCGACCAGAGTTCGTGGCAGTGGTGAAGACCAGGGCCTCATCGACCGGCGACCTCACTGTGCTGTCTGAAACAGATCTCGAGGTCGTTGCACTGGCACTCGAGCTGGAGAGCGGGGGCGAGAGCGTCATTGTCGTGAGCGACGACTACAGCCTGCAGAACCTTTGCACCCTCCTCTCTATCGACTTCAAGCCAATGG
>CALGKV010000067.1 GCA_937930465.1 Methanosuratincolales archaeon
CACTATTGCCCCGTAACCGGCCATCCTGATTGCGATGCTCGACCTCCCGCCCGCATGGCTCTCCCCAAGGTTGCCCGTCAGCGGAGACTTGAACATTGCGATTGTCTTTGATGCGAGCGGGAAGACCCCATTCATTAGACCGATCGCGAAGATTACTGGGTTCTTAGGCGAGAGTGGGTCGATCCCCTGGGGGCACTCCTCCAAAAGCAGCCTTATCCCCGCGCCTGTGCCGCCGAACCACTCGGTGAAGAGCTCCGGCCTCTCCTCGACCCAGTATGCCCTCCTCGCCAGGTCTATATACAGGATCCTTGAGAGGTCTCCTGCTTTCTCGCCTCCCGACATCACGCCACCTCCTCGATCCTGATTACGCCGTACGGGCAGAAACTTGCGCAATAGCCGCAGTAGACGCAGACTGTCGGCTTGTCGAGCTCAACGTCCCAGAAGATCGCCCCGAGGGTGCACCCCTTCATGCAGTTCCCGCAGCCGATGCACTTGGCGTAGTTGAGTCTGACCCCTCCCCCTTCCCTCTTCGTGAGAGCGCCTGTCGGGCATACCTTCGAGCAGGGCGGGTCAGGGCAGGCCCGGCAGACCCGGACCACGAACCCGCGCTCTATCCCTCCGGCTGACTGTATGTGGATGGCCGACCTCCCAAGACCAGCCTCGCCGAACCTCCTGTTGCAGGCGAACATGCAGCTCTGGCACCCGACGCATAGATCTACATCTACGACGGAAAGCCTCCTTGCCAAAATCCAACCTCCAAGTCTGTCTGCATTAGTACTCTCGTCTTGCGCATAAATCCATTCCCTTTCCCGCCGTCCGATCAGCCCATCTTCCCGACGAGCTCGATGTGCATCCTAAGGTAGTTTGATAGCCCCTTGGTTATCAGGAAGTTCAGCCTGACATGCCGCCTCCCGCGTTCCCCTAGCTCCCTGGCTAGCCATGGCCTCCTGAGCAGAAGTGCGACCCTCTCCGAAGCATCCTTTATGCCCTCCGTCAGGAACCCGGTAGTCCCGTCGATCACCTGGAGCGGTATGCCTCCTGCCCTCTTGGCCACTACAGGGACCCCCTTCCAGAGGGCCTCGGTGACCGTCAGGCCGAAACCTTCCCTATTTGATAGCTGGAGGGCTACGCTGAACGCCCTCTGGAAAGCGTTGACCTCGAGGTCACCTACCCCGTCCAGGTTGGATAGCACGAATACATCCTTGTCTCTCCCTGCGTACCTTACCACCCTTTCGTACCATTCTGCCCCCTCCGGATCATCCCTTGCGAAGGAGCCTATCATGGCGATCTGGAGTCCGGGGACTGCGGCCTTGACCTGCCTGTACACATCAATCGCACCCAGGGGGTTCTTCCAAGGGTCAAACCTTGCAACTTGCCCTATGAGGGGCCTGTCCGGGTCTACGCCATACCTCTCCAGCACCTTCTCCACCTCTTCAGGCTTCATCGGCGCATTCTTGGGGGAAAGCGGATCTATGGTCGGGTAATCGATTATGGCGGGGATTGCAAGCCTCTTAGGTATGTATCTCTCCATTGAGAATATGGCGAGATCGTACATCCTTACCATTGGCTCCAGCCTAGACCATGCTGCCTCATTCGGGGTTGAGGTGTCGATGTGGCATCTCCACGCCCACTTCCCGCGCTCCCTCTGCCTCACTAGCGGTAGGGGCTGGGGGTCATGTATCACCACGACGTCCGCGCCCAGGTCCAGCATGGAGGCATTCTCGGCAGCCACCTTCAAGTAAAGCTTGAACTCCTCGTCAGATATGCTTGCCCCAAGATCGCCTTGGAGGGCATTGTGCATTTTCTTTGTGACCTTGAAGAAGTCGATGTCACCCTTCAGCGTCTGCCAAGTGACGTCTATGCCGAGCGACCTTGCAAGGGGGATCATCCTGCTTAGTATCTCAGCGACCCCGCCGCCGTAGGAAGTTGCGTTTACATGCACCGCCTTCTCGCCCTTTATTATCTCTGCCATCCTCCTGATCGTATCGACTGCCCCATCCCCGACGATCGGCGCATAGTCTTCTATCCTAGCCATCAATCTCAGCCTTCAGGGATTCTATGCCGATTGCTGCGGTCATGGCCTTCAGTAAGTCTATTCTCGAAATGATCCCGACGACCCTCCCCCCGCTGTCTGTGACTGGCATGCCGCTCACCTCGTTGTCAAGCATCCTCTCTGCCGCCACTCCGATGTCTTCTTCCAGCCGTACAGAAACTGTCTTTGGGGAAGCGGCTCTCTCTACAGGTGCATGAAGGATCTCCATGAGGTCCCTCTCGAGCCAGCTTTGGGTCTTCAATTCAGAAAGGACAAGCCTAAGGACGTCCCCTATCGTGACCAGCCCAATCGCCTTCCCTTCTTGGTCAACGACCGGGAGCCTGCGTACCCTCCGCTTGACCATGGTTTTCGCCGCGTCCTCTATGCTCGTTCCGGCCCTGGCTGAGATCACCTCCTTGGTCATGAAGCCTCCCACCCCAACGCCGAACCTCTTTCTACTCAGCCTCTGCAGCACTGCCACTTCTAGGAACACTCCCTTCAGCCTCATTGACTGGTCCACAATCACCGCATACCCGATTGTGTTCTCAACCATGAACTTCAGCAAAGCCTCGACCCCTACATCCTCAAGGAATGTCTCGTGGCACTCGTCCATGAATACCCCGACATGCTCCTCGAGCGTCCCCCTCAGCCCCTTCTTCTCGGACATGCCTGCGCCCCTCATTCCCATCAGCACTTCCAACACCCTGCGGCCGCTGATGATTCCGACAACCTTGCCTTCGCCGTCCGTCACCAGGATCCGGTATGGGTGCCTCCCGTAAGACAGCAGCTCCATCGCCTTTATGAGAGGCATATGGATCTCGACAGTCGCACCCTTGACCAAAAACTTCTCCAGAGCCATCCTTACCAAACAATATTCTGCTGCATGGCTTTTTACCTTTGCTAGGCCTGCCAGTCAGCACATTCTATTGAGACAAAGGTGCCGTTTTCCAAAGCGTGGGGCGAAACGACGAGAAAAACGCAAGAGGGGGCGATAATCCGCCGGAGACCGGCTACATCCTCTCCGGTGCCTCCACGCCTAGGAGGTTGAGCGCATTGGCGAGTACGATCCTTGTGGAGTCTACCAGCAGGAGCCTGGCATTTCTTGCACCCTCCCCCTCTGCCTTGAGCACCGGCACGTTGTCATAGAACAGGTTGAACTGGGACGCAAGATCGTTTGCGTACTCCGCGATCTCCTCTGGCCTCAGGCTCCTTGCTGCCTCCTCAACCACCTCAGGGAACTTCGAGAGCAAGACCACAAGCTCCCTCTCGTGCTTCGAAGAGAGTGCAGAGCAGTCGGCCGAGGAACCCCTCCATCCATCCCCTGCTTTCACCAGGATATTGCAAGCCCTGGCATGCGCATACTGGATGAACGGGGCGCTGTTCTGCTCGAAGTTGATCACCCTGTCCCAGGTGAACGTGATGGGCTTCTGCGGCGCGACTGCAGCCATGGCATACCTGACGGCCCCTACGCCTACGACCTCAGAGATCCTGCGCCTCTCCTCCTCGCTTAGGTGTGGGGACCTTGCGGTGACCTCCCTGTAAGCTCTCTGGACCGCCTCCTCCAAAACCTCGTCGAAGGTGACGTACCTGCCTCGCCTCCCAGACATCTTGTAGCCTGGGAGGTGCACGAGCTCGTAGCTGTAGTGGACAAGACTCTCAGCGACACTCCCCAACCCAAGCGCATGCAGCGCGATCTTCAGCTGTAGCTGCGGGAGCTTCTGCTCGATCGAGATCACGTTTATCACCCTGTCTGCCCGCTCGAACTTCCACAGCGTGTAGGCTATGTCCCGGGTCGTGTAGAGCGTCGTGCCGTCCGATCGCATCAGCGTCAGAGGCGGGATTTCGGTCCTGATGGCGTACTTCTCCCTCAGCCCGAACCTCTCGACCACCGCCTCGCAGTCGAGAACTACAGTGCCATCCTCCGTCCTGGTGAACCCCGTGCCGCAGAGCCTCTCTACCAATTTCTTGGCTCCCCCGTTCCATGAAGCGGTCTCGCTCTCCCAGTCCCAGCTGTCGAACCATATACCGACGCGCCCGAGCGTCTCCCTGAACCCATCCAGTGCCGCGTCGCAGAGCCCCCTGATCAGAGAAACCGCCTGCGGATCCTTGGACTCATACCTCTTGAGCAGCTCCGCGACTTCCCTCTCAGGATCCTCCGAAGAGTTCACACCCTCCAGAATCCTGTCAAAAGTCGCGGAGTCCCTCTCCCTCAGCTCCGACGAGGCAGCCACCCAGTCGTCGAGCTCCCTGATCTTTTCCCTAGCCTCTTCGTCCTTCCCCTCTGCCTTGAGCCGATCTATCTCGCGCTTCAGCACCCTGATGTTCATGGCACAGCTTGTTGAAGCATAGACAAATC
>CALGKV010000068.1 GCA_937930465.1 Methanosuratincolales archaeon
CTGGCCAGGCGTGAGGAATTGAACAAGAGGCTGCAGCAGTCGCTGGACTTGGCTACGGATCCATGGGGCATAAAGGTCACAGCTGTCGTGATAAAGGACGTCACGATCCCCGAGAGCCTCCAGAGGGCAATAGCAAAGCAGGCAGAGGCGGAGCGTGAGAGGCGGTCCAGGATAATCATAGCTGAGGGTGAACAGCAGGCTGCGCAGAAGATGTTCGAGGCGGCAGAGTTCTACAACAGGGCTCCATTGGCAATGAAGCTCAGGGAGTTCCAGATGATGACCGAAGTCGCAAGGGAGAAGAACTTGATAGTCATCTCAAGCTCTGGATCGAGCGACATAGGCAGCATAGCCGGGATCGCGAAAGCCGTCCAGGAAAGGAAATAAGCCCTAGCGGGTGGTTCAAATAAGCCGTCTAAGAACCCGAACCTTGTTCTTTTTCCTTTTTATGCTCATTTTCGGCACTTTATCCGGGTGCGCAGTCTCCTCTGCACCGAGGGTGCTCCAGGTACCCATAACTGGCACAATCACAATCGCGCATGCGGACGCTTTTGCTGACGCACTCGATATGGCATCTAGGGAGGGTTACAGCGCAGTGCTGGTTGTGCTATCTACGCCTGGGGGGAGTGTCGACGCAATGCTGAGGATAATCGAGCGCATAGACAACTCGCCTGTCCCAGTTGTCGCATACGTTTACCCAGCGGGGACGACTGCATGGTCGGCTGGGACTTACATTCTGATGGCCTCCCACGTCGCAGCAATGGCCCCTAACACAATAATCGGCTCTTGCCAGCCGATTTCATATTCTCCCCTGGGCAGCGTTCCTGTAGAGGATGACAAGATCATAAACGCCTTGATAGCAGTTATGTCGACCCACGCCGAATCAAGGAACAGGAACCTGACCCTAGCACGGGATTTTGTCATAAAAAACACTAATGTTAACGACCTTGAGGCATATGAGTACGGCGCAATCGAGTACCGCGCGGACAGCTTATCCGGGCTGCTGGAGGCAATTGATGGCAAGACAGTCCTATTGGCCTCTGGATCAGTCACCTTGCAGACCCGCGGTGCGGTGGTGGACGTTTATTCGATGAGACCGAGAGAGGCAATACTCAATGCAATATCTGACCCCGCCGTCTCGAGCATCCTATTCCTCATAGGCCTCTTCGCCCTGATCTACGGCTTCTCCGCCCCAGGGTATGGTGGGGAAATACTCGGTGGTATAGCCATCCTCCTTGCCCTAGTAGGCATGGGATTTGACATCAATGTCGTATCCGCCGTGATGATGATTGCTGGGGCGATACTGCTAATATACGAGCTTGCAACCCCTGGATTCGGCGTCTTAGGGATAAGCGGGGTGATTATACTGACATTCGGGACACTGTTCCTCGTCCCATTCAGTCCAGAGAAATGGGCGGTTTCTAGCGAGTGGTATTCCACATTCACTTACCTGATCGTCGCCGTGGGGATCTGCATAGCCGCGCTCTTCCTGTTTGCAGCGATTAAGGTGTTGCAAGCTAGGCGCAGGCCGCCTGTCGTAGGAACCATTATTGGGGATATTGTCATACCGTCTGAGAACGCCCAGCCAGGCGAGGTGATATTTGTAAACTACCGGGGAGAGTACTGGCAGGCGAAGTCTCCAGCAGGGATAGTTGCAGGCAAGAAGTACGTGATATCCGGCAAGGAAGGGGCTGTGCTAGTCCTCGAGGAGTCGCGCCCTTGACCCCCTTCTTTTTCAATAATCGTCCATCGTTCTTGTTCAAAATCCCTCCGACAGGGTTAAAAAATCGCATATGGGTATTAGATTAGGGATGCTTATTGAAACCGAATGAAGTCTCGATATACGAGCTTGAGAAGATCGATGGACAGGGCTTAGCCCTCTTATGCGGTCTTCCCGATGTCGGCCTTGTCGGAATAATATCGGTATCACACATAATCAAGGAACTAGGCATGAAAGAGGTTGGATACATTGATTCAGAGCTCTTCCCACCCCTTGTTGTCTTTCACCAGGGCGAGCCGACTTATCCGATCAGGATATTCAAGAAGGACAACCTGCTGGCGGTATTCTCTGAGACGGCACTGCCGCCAGAGTCGCTACACCCGCTTACCCGCCTAGTCGTGGATTGGTCAAAGGAAAAGAAGGTTTCAATGATAGTTTCGCTTGGAGGGATTGGTGTGCCTAACCGGATAGACATTGACGAGCCAAAGGTTTACGGTGCCTCTTCCTCCCAGAAGCTGAGGGATATGATAATTCAGAACGGAATTAGCCTTATGGAGGAGGGTTTCTTGGTAGGTCCTTACGGGCTTATAGCCAAGCACTCCAAGTCATTAGGCGTATCGAACCTCATACTCCTTGCAGAATCCTTCCCGAACTACCCTGACCCAGGTGCAGCTGCGAGTGCATTGGAAGCGCTTAAGAAATTCGTACCGATCTCTGTCGACATAAAGTCGCTCAAAGATCGGTCTGACGAGATAAGGATGAATGCGAGGGAGCTAATGCGCAAGACCGCTGAGAATATGCAGAAGATGGGCAAGTGCCAGGAGTATGAGCTGCCGCTTATGTATGTGTAGGAGGCGCACCAAGGTGTTTCCGGCAGATTATTTCGACATCCAAACGCTGTTGCGTGGATACATGGACGGTTGCCTTGAGCCTTTGACTGAGATACAGGAGACTGAAAACGAGCTTATAGTGAGGGTCGACATGCCTTGCGTCAGGAGCAAAGACGAGATCGCCGTGAACGTGACCGAGGATACGGTGAGCATTGAGGCAAAGATGGAGAAGGCTGTGCAGTACGAGCGATGGGGGACCTTCCAGAGAGGTGTGCGGTTCTTCAAATACTCAAAGACATTCACCCTGCCGACAAAAATAGATCCGGAACGCGCCAAGGCCAGGTTCGTCAAGAATGTCTTGGAGCTTCGGCTTCCAAAGAAGGGGAAGGTCTACAAAATAGAGATCAAGTAAGCGCCTCAAAAGAGATGATCAAGTATTTTCATAGCCCTCATTATTATCTCAATGCTATCGTAGAACTCCTCAATCGAGACATTCTCCATGGGCGTATGGTCAAGCTTGGAGTTGCCTGGCCCGTACACGACAGAGTGCGTGCCTGAGACCCTGACGAAATCGTTGACATCGCTCGTTCCGCTCTTCCTCAGGAGCTTGCCTTCCCTGCCATTCACTTCCATTATGGCCTTGAGGAAAGCGCTGACAAGAGGGGACCCCGGATCCTCCTCGAATGGCTCGTTCTCGTCCTTGAACTCTACAGAGATCTCTGCCTTCTCTCTTCCTTCCTTGAACTCGTCTAACAGAATCTGGATTCTTTCCTTTAGCTGCTTGGAGGACATGCCTGGCGGGATCCTGACATCTGCAGTGACCTCGCAGATGCCTGGGACTGTGTTGTCCTGCGTACCGCCGCGGAAGAGCGTCACGCACAGGGAAGGTGACTTGAAAAGGTCAACCCCTCCCCCTTCCCATTCTTCATCAAGGCTTTTCAGCTTCTCCACAAGATCTGTGCCTACATAAACCGCATTTTCAAAGAACCTCGGGGCACTTGCGTGGCCGGGTGAGGTTTTGATGGTTACAGTGAAGACTAGCCTCCCCTTGTATCCGACAGTGACCCCGTAAGTGCTGCTCGGCTCCCCGAAGACTGCAAAATCGAACTCCTCATTCAGATTGGAGAGGAAATGCCTCATGCCCCTGCTCTTCCCTTCCTCGTCCACGACTGCGAGCACAACCGCCTCTCCCTTTCCGCCTTCCTCGACGTAGCGCTTTCCTGCACAGATAAGTGCTGCCAATGGCGACTTTGCATCGACCGCCCCCCTGCCAAATACCACCTTGCCCCTCTTCTTGACCTCCAAGAAACCCTCTACAGTGTCCATGTGCCCGCAAAGGAGGAACTTTGGTTTGCCAGAACCAACCCTCCCCTCGACATTCCCGACACTATCAGTCCTCACTCTGTAACCTAGCCTTTCCATCTCCCCTGCCAGGAACCTGCCGATCTCACTCTCCTGACCGCTCGGACTGTATATCTGGAGC